>LNQR01000152.1 GCA_001541255.1 Candidatus Magnetominusculus xianensis | reverse complement strand
TCTGCTGCCACCTTTGTTATTGTCTGCTTTTCTTTCATCGTTAACCTCATCTCTTCCTCCCAGTTCTCTTGACTGAGAGTTTTTATCGTTTCTTTTCGTATAGTTTTTTAGTTGAGGCAACGTTTACCTTTCCTATAGTTTTTTCGTGATGCAATTCGAAACATTGCGCAGATATATCAAAAGGTGTATAATAGAGAGCAGAGATTTCTTGTCTCTGCGAATCAGTGGATATGTAAAATATTATAATACCGGAGGAGTGAGCGACATGTCAGAAAAGATAACAGTTACCGTAGAATCACAGTACAAGGACAGGGTTGCAAAATTTCTAAACAGCCGTAACAGAGATGTAGCCGAGATGCGGGGGGAAATAGCAAAAGGCGAGTATCCATCCGTAAAGATGACAGGCGGAATGATAAAAAAAGCTGCCGCAGCTATTGGACTGACGAAATTTGCAGAAATGGGGGAAGCGATAGAAACCGCCGCCAATCTCAAGGACTCAGGCAAAGTAAAGATACTCATTGACGAACTTGCCGATTACCTATCACGAGTAGAAATAACATATTCATAGACTGTGGATTGAAACTGGTTGACACTGGGTATATCCCTGCCTGGCAGCAGTCAAAGTTGAGGCAGCCGCCGCGGGGGTGCCTGTGTGCCAACTGTGGGGGGTACCGCTCAGATATTATTTTATTAAGCTCAGATATTATTTTATTAAATTGATTGACATTAATAAATACGTTTTGTTAATCTACATACAGCAAGGCACTGCAACAGGGCCGGTGCATAGCGCGGGGTGGAGCAGCTCGGTAGCTCGTCGGGCTCATAACCCGAAGGTCGGTGGTTCAAATCCGCCCCCCGCCACCACATCCTCTCTTTTATAGCTCGGCGGGAAATATCCAACCACATTCAGAAAATCATACATCGATGCTTCGAGGCCGTTTAGTATCTTGATCAGATTATCGAATAAGATTTTATGCTCTCCGCGCTCAAGTGATGCTATTCTAGAAAAAGATACGCCACATTTTTTACTCAATGCCTGTAATGATAATCCCTTCTCAATTCTTTTCATTTTGATGTACTCGTTTCCTTTCATATATACCTCCTTATAATTCGTTCTAACATAAATTATCACATGATCAAATAATTTGTCAATATTCGCAAAAGATGTTGACATGTGATAATTACGTTTGCTATTCTTAGCAAACAACGTGGATAAACCAGATTATAAAATACTGATGTCGAGCATTAATGTAACGGGTGCAAACAAACCCAGTACAAATAATCTGAATGAAAAGCCATAAATGGTTTTGGCAAGCCACGTCGTGTAAGCATGAAGATAGGGACGATAGAAGCAAGACGTCCCAGGTTGAGGAATCTTGAGGATCGTTTTGAGAGCCGGAGACTGTGCCGTTGTTTAAGAAAAGAACGCAAGAGGTAGGAAATCTCTTACCGGAGTGATACCTTCACGGGTTGGCCACAGGGGATTTCGAGTTGGCATTAAGGGGTCTTCTTGGGGAAGGAGCGCCACTTTCAGCGAGTTCAATACAACGTCTAAAGGCCAAGTGGGAAGGCGAGTATGACGATTGGCGAAGGGAAGAGTTAAGCGGCCTGGAAGTGGTTTATATATGGGCAGATGGTATTTAAGTAAAGGCCGGACTTGAAAAGGATAAGGCAGCGTTATTGGTGATAATAGGGGCGACAAGAGAAGGGAAAAAGAAGCTATTAACAGTAGATGGCGGTTACAGAGAATCCAAGGAATCGTGGTCTGGTGTTTTACGTTCGTTAAGAGACAGAGGACTACAGGGTCTGCGTCTCACAGTGGCGGACGGCAATCTTGGCATATGGAGTGCGTTTGGAGAGATTTATCCTGAGTCTAAGGAACAGCAGTGTTGGAATCATAAGATATAGCGAGTGTCAAAATAAAATTCCGAAAGATGTCGTATTCATGACTTGTCCTGGATTGTTTGTGAGGTCAAGAATAGCCTCATCAAGGCGTGCAATGAGCTTTTCAACATTACGGCAATGGATTTTATTAAACCAGCGTTGCTTCAGGAGTAACCATATATTTTCAATTGGGTTAAAGTCAGGTGAGTAAGGCGGAAGATATACAGGTTCAAAG
>LNQR01000151.1 GCA_001541255.1 Candidatus Magnetominusculus xianensis | reverse complement strand
TTGACCTTGCAGGTGATATTTTATACCATCTGCTACCCTTTAAGCACGGGGGCTTTCACCCTTTTTTCAATCTCTATTTCGGTTTTAGGGGTTATCTGTACTGAGTTTCCAACCCAATATTACCCAGTCCACTCCATTGACCACCCAGGGCCTTTATCAGCATCACGCTGTTTGACATTATGCGCCCTTTGATGACTGCCGCGGTTTTTTTGTTATTGAGTGCAATGTTTTGGACTACTATCAGGTCGAGTGCGCCGATTATCCCCGCCTTGTATTGATTCATGGCTACTGCTGCTGCAGCCTCCGCTGACTTTACTGCCTCATCCTGTACCCTCAGCTCGGTCATAAGTATCTTATGTGTGGACAGGGCATCCTCTACCTCGGCAAATGCCGTCAGCACCGTCTGTCTGTATGTGGCTACGGCAGCGTCATAGTTCGCCCGCGCCTGCTCCGTAACCGCCAGCTTATACCCGCCGTCAAATATCGTCTGCGTCAGCGACGCCCCAAGTGACCACACAAGGCTTGGCCACGAGAACAGTTTAGATATCACCCCGCTTTGAAACCCGCTCGATGGGCTTAGTGTTACGCTTGGATAGTAGGCCGCCACTGCAACCCCAATTTGTGCGTTCGCTGCTGCAACCCGCCTCTGCGCCGCGGCTATATCTGCCCGCCTCTCCAATAGCTCTGAGGGCACGCTGTATGGTATGTCAGGTGTGCCAAATGAAAGAGGCATAAACGGTATCGTAAAGGACGGCGCCGGTTTACCAATCAGTACTGCTATGGCGTGCTCAAGCGTTGCCCGCGCAACACCCAAATCTATGGACTGTGCAGCGGTTGTTTTTAGTTGAGTCTCTGCATTAAGCACGTCGGCCCTGCCAACAGTGCCGCTTTCATAGCGGTTTTTTATAATCTGGAGCGTCTTTTCATAGCCGCTAATGGTCTCTTCAAGTATTTGGCGCTGGGTGTCGAGTGAGCGCAGTTGAAAATAATCTTCTGCCAGTTGTGCCTGAGTACTCAGACGCAGTGCCTCAAGCTCTGCAAAACTGGCCTCTGCCCCGGCTTGATTGGCCTCAATAGTGCGTCTTACCTTGCCCCACAGGTCTAATTCCCAACTGAGCGCAGCAGGCACGGAATAATTCGTCAGCGTGCTTTGTGATGATGAGGCACTGCTGCTGCCGCCGCCTGATGAGTTACCAGAGCCTCTGTTCCGGTTCACAGTCGCCCCAAGCGTCACCACTGGGTAGAGCTGCGCCGCTGATGAGTCCACAAGGGCGCGCGCCTGCCGAAACTGTGCCTCTTTCACCGCAAGGCTCTGATTGGATATGCTGACCTCACGCACCAGTTCATTAAGCAGGCTGTCGTTATATGCCTCCCACCATGCCTCTTTTGTTACGTTGTCCATTGGGTGCGCAGCCTTCCAGATGTTTGCCTCTTTATAATCCGCCGGTATTGACATCTCCGGCCTGACGTAATCCATGCCAGCCTTGCATGAGTTTAAGAGCGTACACGCTGTTAGTATTATTAATATGATTCGCATTATTGACCCTGCCTGTAATTAAGTTCCTGCCGCTTAATGCGGTTCGCTTAGTCTGTGTCTCATTCTCTGTACCCGGAGCCTCAGTCTGTCCATGTATAAGTATATCACCGGAGTAGTATAAAGTGTTAATATCTGACTTAAGATCAGCCCTCCGACAATTGTAATCCCAAGAGGGCGGCGGAGTTCTGAGCCCACGCCGCTGCCTGCTGCAAGCGGTAGCGCACCCAGCAGTGCTGCCATTGTGGTCATCATTATCGGCCTGAATCTCAGCAGACACGCCTCATGTATCGCATCTTCAGGGCTTTTGCCATGCCTGCGTTCGGTATCTAACGCAAAATCAACCATCATTATGCCATTTTTCTTCACAATTCCTATCAGTAGTATTATCCCTATAATTGCTATTATGCTCAATTCTGTATTAAATATGTAGAGGGCGGCAACTGCGCCTACCCCTGCTGAGGGAAGTGTTGACAGTATCGTAATCGGGTGAATAAAACTCTCATACAGGATTCCAAGCACTATGTATACTGTCACTAAGGCGGCAAGTATAAGCCAGGGTTCGTTTTTAAGTGACGCCTTAAATGCCTGAGCTGTGCCGGCAAACGTCCCGCGCACACTTGTCGGCATCCCTATCTCCTCTGCAGCTTTCTCTATTGCCGCTACCCCTTCGCCAAGCGCTGTGCCGGTTGAAAGATTAAACGACAGCGTTATCGACGGGAACTGTCCCTGATGATTTACTGCCAAAGCCGACAGTTTAGTTTCATACTGGGCAAAGGCACTCAGCGGGACACGGACTCCGGTTTTGGAAAAGACATATATGTCGTTTAGCGCCTCGGCATACTGCCAGTACTCAGGGGCGACTTCCATGACTACGCGATACTGGTTTAGCGCGGTGTATGTTACAGAGACCTGGCGCTGACCAAAGGCGTCATAGAGGGCTGAGTCTATCAGCTGCGCTGTTACACCCAGGCGGGAGGCAGCGGCACGGTCTATCTGAAGCCTGACCTCGCGCCCCCTGTCCTGCAAATCACTGTTTACATCTACAAGCTGCGGCGTGATTTGCAATTTATTACGCAGTTTTTGTGCCCACATATTAAGCTCCGGGATGTTCTCCCCCTGAAGCGTATACTGATAGAGCGCCCCTCCAACCCTTCCCCCTACGCGTATGTCCTGAACGGCCTGCAAAAACGTTGAAGCGCCGGGGATACTGCCTAATTTGTCGCGAAGCCTTTTAATAACCTCCTGTGCAGATGCCTTGCGCAGCTCAAACGGGCGCAGTGAGATAAACATCCGGCCTGTGTTTGTGGTTGACCCGCCCCCGCCTCCGCCTCCGGTAAACCCTATCACATGCTCAACGTCTGGGTCTTTTTTTATAATATCGACTATTCGCTCAACGTTCCCCTTCATAGACTGAAACGATGTATCCTGTGCCGCTTGAATGCTTCCTGCAATGCGCCCTGTGTCCTGCTCAGGGAAAAACCCCTTTGGGATGCTAATAAACATATAGATGCTTGTAAGTGCCGTCAGTATTGTCAGGCAGAGCATGAGAAACGAATGCCGCAGTGCTGCATTCAGGCTGCGCTCATAGAGCCTGAGTATCTGGTTGAAGAACCCCTCGCTTATACGGTACAGAAAGCCGTGCTTAATTGAGTTATTTGGGTTTTTCGGGCCTTCGGGAATTGTTGCGCACATCATCGGTGTTGTCGTAAGCGATACAAACAGAGATATCAATATCGAGGCCGAGAGCGTAACGGCAAACTCACGAAACAGCCTTCCTATCATCCCCTCCATTAGTAAAATAGGGATAAACACGGCAACCAGCGACAGGCTCATCGAAATCACTGTAAAGGCAATCTCCTTTGAACCGATTACCGCAGCCTCAAATGGACGCATCCCCTGCTCCCTGTACCTCGATATATTCTCAAGCACAACTATGGCGTCATCGACTACAAACCCCGTTGCCACAGTCAATGCCATAAGTGAAAGATTGTTCAGGGAATACCCAAAGAGATACATAACGGCAAATGTCCCGGTAATCGATACAAAGACCGCAACAGCGGGGGCAAGCGTGGCACGTGCATCCCGGATAAACCAGAATACGACAAGTATTACTAACACACCGGAAAGCACCAGGGAATGTTTTACAACATTAAGAGACCCCCTGATTGGCGGCGTCCTGTCAAGCACTACGGTGAGATTTACGCCGCCGGGTAAAACTGCCTCCAGTTGCGGCATTATGTCCCGGATGCGTTTCACTGTCTCAATAATATTTGCCCCGGGCTGCCGTGAAATAATCAGCATAACGGCAGGCTTTCCATCTACAATTCCGGCAACCCGCAGGTCCTCGACTGAGTCCGTTACTGAGGCTACGTCGGAAAGGCGCAGCGCCATGCCGTTTTTGTAGGAGATAATCAGCGGCAGATATTCTTTAGCCCTGAAGAGCTGGTCATTGGTCATGATTTCCCATTGCCTGGCGCCCTCTGTGATTTGCCCCTTTGGGCGGTTTACGTTTGTCCTTGCAATCACTGTGCTGACATTATCAAGACTGATGCCATATCTGTTTAGCGCCGTTGGGTTTACATCAACCCTTACGGCAGGGAGCGCGCCGCCGCCGACAAACACCTGCCCGACGCCGTTTATCTGGGCAATTTTTTGCTGCAGCACGCTTGAGGCAACATCGTACATGCGTGCCCTGCTGATAGTATCAGATGTAAGGGCAAGGATAAGAATAGGCGCATCGGCAGGGTTGGCCTTCCTGTATGTGGGATTCGTGGGAAGGTTTTTGGGCAGGTCGCTTCGGGCGGCGTTGATTGCCGCCTGAACATCGCGTGCTGCGCCGTTTATATCCCTGTCGAGGGCGAATTGCAGTGTAACTGAGGTAACGCCGCGGTAACTTGCCGATGTCATTTCAGTAATACCGGCTATTCGTGTGAACTGCTTTTCAAGCGGGGCAGCCACGGAAGTTGCCATCGTCTCGGGGTCTGCCCCTGGAAGCCCTGCGCTTACCTGTATTGTAGGGAAATCTACCTGCGGAAGCGGAGACACTGCAAGCGACGAAAACGACATGACACCCGCTAACACGAGGGCAATTGTAATAAGCGTAGTGGCAACTGGTCGCCTTATAAATATCTCGACGAATTTCATCGCTCAAGGTCAGGCTTTGAGACAGCTACAAATATATGATGCCTGATGATACTTCTGGATTCCCGCTTTCGCGGGAATGACAAAATGGGGGTAGACGCTGTCATTGTAGCTGCCGGGTTAGAGTGAAACCCCTTGTTGAAATTAAGTTCTCTTCTGAAATCAGGTACTTTATTGGAATCATGTCCCATGCCGGAATCATGTCCCATGTCTGTCATTCCCGCGAAAGCGGGAATCCAGTTACTTATCAACGGAGTAACATTCATATGCGTTTTAGCCATTAATACTCATGTCTTCTGAGCCTTGCGCTTGGATATTTTATCAAATGCGAGGTATATAGCCGGTGTTGTATAAAGCGTTAACACCTGGCTTAGAATCAACCCTCCGATGATAGTTACCCCAAGTGGGCGTCTGAGTTCTGAGCCGACACTGCCAGAAAGGGCCAGGGGCAGGGCACCCAGCAGCGCGGCCATTGTGGTCATCATTATAGGACGAAACCGTAACAGGCACGCCTCATAGATTGCAGCCTCGGCAGACTTTCCATCGCGACGCTGCCCCTCAAGGGCAAAATCCACCATCATAATGCCGTTTTTCTTTACAATCCCTATCAGCAGTATTATCCCTATGACGGCTATTACGTCAAGGTCCATTTTAAATAATAAAAGTGACGCCACCGCCCCCACGCCTGCCGATGGAAGTGTGGATAGAATCGTCACAGGATGTATGTAGCTCTCATATAGGATGCCAAGCACTATGTATACTGTAATAAGGGCGGCCAGAATAAGCAGCGGTTCATTTGACAGCGATGCCTTAAATGCCTGCGCTGTGCCGTAGAAACTCCCCCTGATACTTGTCGGCAGGTTCATGGTCTGCTCAACAGCCTTAACTGCATCCCCAAGTGACTTGCCCGGCGCCAGATTGAACGATATGGTTACGGCGGGAAACTGTCCCTGACGGTTTATTACTAATGGCCCGGTGGTCTCTGAGACTGACACAATCGAACTCAGCGGCACCTGCCCACCGTTTGCGGCCCGAATGTATATGTCATTTAACCCTGAGACGCTCTCCTTGTATTTTTTGTTCACTGAAATCACAACCCTGTATTGGTTTAGTTCTGTGAAAATCGTGGATATCTGCCTTTGACCATAGGCATCATACAGGGTATCATCAATCAGTTGCGGCGTGATGCCAAAGCGTGCGGCGATGTCGCGGTTTATGGTAAGAAACAGTCTCAGACCGTCGTTTTGCCTGTCGCTGCTTACGTCTCTGAGCTCAGGACGGCCCTCAAGGGCCTTTATAACAAGCGGGGCAAGTGCGTTCAACTCATCTGCATTAGGGGTTTCAAGGGTATATTGGAACTGTGTGCGGCTTATCTTAGAGTCCACGGTGAGGTCTTGTACGGGCTGCATAAACAGGGTTATGCCTTCTGCCGTCTCTAAGCGGGGTTTGAGGCGGTGTATGATGTCAACGGCGCTGGCCTTACGCTCTGCAAGTGGTTTAAGATTTATCAGGATGCGCCCACTGTTAAGCGTGGTGTTTGTACCGTCAACGCCTATGAACGATGAGAGGCTCTCAACGGCCGGGTCCTCGGCGACAATTCGGGCAAGAGACTGCTGCCGCCTCGACATCTCAGCAAACGATATAGACTGCGGTGCCTCTGAAATCCCTTGTATCACGCCGGTGTCCTGAATTGGGAAAAACCCCTTTGGGGTTAACATATATAAAATTACCGTAAGCGCCAGGGTTGCTGCGGCGATGAGAATCGTAATTGTTTTATGTCTGAAAACCAGCTTAAGTGTGGCCCCGTAGCCTTCGATGATCTTATCAAAGATTGTTTGTGTGGCAAGGTAGATTCTCCCCTGCTGAGAGTTGGAGGAGTGTTTGAGTATTTTAGCGCACATCATAGGCGTCAGCGTAAGCGATACAAATGCCGATATGACAATCGTCACCCCCAGAGTAACGGCAAACTCTCTGAATAGCCGCCCAACTACATCTCCCATGAACAGGAGCGGGATAAGCACGGCAACCAGCGAGACGGTAAGAGAAAGAATCGTAAATCCAATCTGTTCAGACCCCATCAGAGCGGCTTCAAGAGGAGAGCGCCCCTTCTCGATATATCTCGAGATATTTTCTATCATCACTATGGCGTCATCTACGACAAACCCCGTTGAGATGGTAAGCGCCATAAGCGTAAGATTGTTTAAACTAAAGCCCATCAGATACATAACCCCAAACGTACCGGCAATCGACAGGGGCACGGCAATGCCCGGAATGACAGTCGCTGGCAGATTACGCAGAAACAGAAATATCACCAGCACTACAAGCACCACAGCAAGGACAAGCTCAAACTGGACATCATTGATGGATTGGCGGATTGTCACAGTGCGGTCAGTCAGGATTGTTACGTTAATGGAAGGCGGAAGAGAACTCTTGAGCTGAGGCATAAGCTGCTTAATACGGTTCACAACCTCGATGACATTAGCCCCCGGCTGTCTTTGGATATTAACGATAACTGCCGGGGTTGTGTTCATCCATGCGGCCTGATTTGTGTTCTCAGCGTCGTCAACTACGTCTGCGACATCGGCAAGATAAACGGGGGCGTTGTTTTTATAACTCACAATGAGCTGCCTGTAGTCTTTGGCTGCGTAAATCTGATCGTTAGCCCCGATGACAACTGCCTGTGTCGGGCCGTCAAAGCTGCCCTTAGCCTGATTGACATTGGCGGCGGTTATGGCAGAGCGCACATCTTCGAGGGTCAGGCCGAGGGCGCCAAGCGCTGTGGGATTAGCATGAACTCTGACTGCGGGTTTCTGCCCGCCGCTTATGCTTACAAGCCCTACGTCTGAAAGCTGTGAGATTTTCTGTACAAAACGTGTCTCAGCGAGGTCTTCTACCTGCGGCAGTGTCAATGAGTCCGATGTAAGGGCAAGTGTCAGGACAGGGGCATCGGCAGGGTTTACCTTGCTGTAAACGGGCGGGCTTGGTAAATCCCTCGGCAGGGAACTAAAGGCCGCGTTTATGGCCGCCTGAACCTGCTGTTCGGCAACGTCAAGGTTTAAATCGAGCGTAAACTGAAGGGTGATAATGGAGCTGCTGCCGGAGCTGTTAGAGGTCATCTGCGTAAGGCCGGGCATCTGACCAAACTGCCGCTCAAGCGGCGATGTGATAGACGAGGTCATAACCTCAGGGCTTGCCCCGGGGTAAAACGTCCGTACCTGGATTGTCGGATAGTCAACCTGTGGCAGTGCCGCAACCGGCAGTTGCTTATACGCTATCAGCCCTGAAAGCAGCACAGCTATCATGATGAGCATGGTGGCAACGGGTCTCATAATAAAAAGGCGTGAGATATTCATTAGTTAAACTTTCGTGGTGTGTCTTTGACAGGTGTTGAGTTGTCCTGGGGGAATTGTTTTACCTGTACCTTTGCGCCGTCGGTCAGCCTTTCTGTCCCGCTGATAATTATTTCTTCACCTGGGGTAAGCCCGCTCACGATGGATGTTGTGTCTTTCTGTGTCTCTCCTGTTTTAACAGGGCGTATGGAGGCCGTGCCCTCTTTTGTAAGCACATAGACAAACGTGCCCTTTTGAGTCTGTTGAAGGGCTGCAGAGGGGATGAGGACGGTATCGCGGTTAATGTCGAGAAGCAGGCGGGCGTTTACGAACTGATTGGGGAATAGCGCTGTGTCTTCGTTTTTAAATATGGCCTTAAAGCGAACCGTACCCGTGTTGATGTCTATTTGGTTGTCAACACTCAGGAGGTGTCCTGTAGCAAGTTTGCGGCTTCGCTGCCGGTCATATGCCTCAACCTGAAGCTTTACGCCTTTTTTCAACTTCTCAAGTACACGCGGGAGGTTGTCCTCGGCGATTGGAAATACGACGGAGATTGGTTTGAGCTGCGTGATTACGACTATGGGATTTGTGTCAGAGGCATGAATTATATTGCCCGGGTCAATCTGCCGAAGCCCCAGTCTGCCGCTTACCGGTGCGGTAATCTTTGAGTAGACTATCTGGAGTTTCGCGCTTTCTACCTGAGCCTTGTCTGCCTTTAAAGCGGCCTCATACTGTTTTACCAGAGATTCCTGAGTGTCCAGTTGCTGCTTTGATACGGAGTCCTGCTTAAACAGTGTACGGTATCTTTCCAGGTCAAGCAGGGCATTGTTAAGCAGGGCGGTGTCCTTTGCCAGTTGGCCTTCGGCCTGCATCAACTGGATTTCAAACGGCCTGGGGTCAATCAGCGCAATAAGGTCACCTTTGTTGACGATTTGGCCTTCCTCAAACAGTACCTTATCCAACTGCCCGTCAACGCGGCTCTTAATGCTGACAGTGCTGAGTGGAACTACCGTGCCAAGCCCGTTTAGATATGTGCCCATGTCTCCGGTCTTGGCGGTGGCTGTCTCAACGGGAAGGGCAGAGGGGGTGAAGCCGGATTTCCCCGCAGACTTGCCGTCCGCCGGTGGTTCTGCTGCAAACACATACACTGCCAGGGCCGCCGTAAGCAGCAATGCCGCCGCTGTTATTTTAACTTTGATCATCTTTTTAATGATAACACATAGATAGATTTTATTTGCCAGATTTAACTAAATCACTCTTCGTATGAATCATCATCATGGTCATAGCCGCCATAGACCGATGTAAAACCATCGTCGTAGTCTTCCTCCATTAGTAAGGAGTACAGAGTATCGTCTGTGGCTGATGTGTCCATCACTATGTTAGTGTTCTGAGTATGGTGTGTAACATAATTACGCGTTATGTTATTTTGTGTGTTGCTGGCGATTTGAACTTGTTTGGGATGGGAATTCCTAAAATTACCCAAATTAAATATGGTTAAATAAATTACAAGACACAGCGAAGCGGCAGCAGCAATCGGGATGGGCCTGAAGATATACTTCCACAGATTGAACTTCTTCGGCGTATTTGCCCGTGCTGTACTGAGGACGGTCTTCGTAAGGTTATTAAAATAGACAGCGCCTGGGTCAGGCGCCACGATTTTTAACAGCGCCACAGCGATATTGACTTCATGGGCGCAGTCATCACAGCCGCTTAGGTGTCCTTTTACCAACGCCGCCTTCTCATCTGAAAGCGTGCCGTGGAGATATTCGTGGAGCATGTCTTTTATTTCATCGTGTTCAGATTTCATAAGTCCTTCCCTTGCAATAAGGCTGCCATAGCGGCTTTGAGTTTATTGATGGCGCTGTGATAGTGTGATTTCACAGCCCCTTCGGAACAGCCCATGACATCTGCTGTCTCAGCTATACTTAATCCCTTGTAAACCCGCAGAATTACGCTAATACGCTGTCTTGGCGGCAGGCTGGCAAGCATAGTTTTTAAATGCCGCTCCTGCTGTTTTTCTATCAGCCATGTGTCGGCATCTTTGGCATCGGATTTTATAGTTTCGCATAACTCGACAGTATAGGCGCTGCCGCGCGTATGGTTAAGGGCAGTGTTCACGGTTATCCTGTAGAGCCAGGTCTTGAAGGCCGAGTTCTTTTTAAAATTCCTAAGCTCAGACACTGCGCTGATAAAAGCCTTTTGTGTAATGTCCTTAGCCTCTTCCACATCACCGGCTACCCTATAGGCAATCAAGTAAACCTCCTTTCGATATTTAACAACAAGTGCCTCAAGAGCCGCCTCATCGCCGGTATCGAGATATGAGTCAATTAACCTGTAATCTTCTGATCTGCTGTCCTCATCCATCTGAGTTATATTCTACCAGCATCATGAGAAATTAGACACAGCAAATAGAAAAAAGGTTTAGCTCCGGCAGTATCAAGCGTTATAAAACAATGAGAAGAATTAAAAAATAATTCTTGACAAATAATCTATTTGTGTTATGATAATAATCATAACATACTTTCTGCATGAATGAATAAAACATATGTAAGGGAGGCCGTAAATGTCTAAGAAAGTATGCTATATACAGAATGATGAGACCGGTTTGTTTGAAGGAAGTGTGAGTGAGGAGGAGTGTAGTTTTTTGATGGCAAAAGCTGATGTTGACCCGAAGAAAGGGGTGGTGAAAAAAGCTGGCAAAAGACGATATGATAATCACGGTGTGGACTTTGCCATTCCTCACGATTTCAATGGAGATGTTCAAAAACGTTATATTCGAATGTTTAACTCTTCCAGAGAAATACTCGCGGAACATGGTCGTACATACCCTGACAAAGATGTAGCAAAATATGTTGGCGATGGTTATTGGACAGGCCAGGCATCAGAGTACGAAGCAGGTGACGAGGAGCTAACGTCATCAGGAGAGCGTTACGGATTTGACCATAATGCCGTCGCGATAAACAGAATTTTTACATATAAGACGCCACCTATCATAAAAAAGGGATTATTTGTTGTCGTAGGTGATTTGGGTAAGGATGATGGTAACATAGATATCCGCAGAGTAAACAATACAGGGATGTACGCCTTGTCAATGGCCATCCAAATATGTACCATTTCTGGTCATTGAAAAATGTACCAGTCTGGGACCCTCCAAAGGGGTTAGTAATCCGTTTG
>LNQR01000150.1 GCA_001541255.1 Candidatus Magnetominusculus xianensis | reverse complement strand
ACCTCCATGTTATTGTAGATATATATCTACAATAACATGGCCAAATAAAAAGCTCAACACCTTATCCCATTTTTTTGACGCAGACCCTCTGGCCGTCTGGCCGTGCCGTGTTTGACAATGTCAAAGTCATGGCGCTCATGGAGAGCGCGCAAGAGCCGGACAAGGGGCGGTATGAGATTGCCGCGTCTACCGGAACTACTGTCCCAAATGCGGCAGGCCGCTTACAGATATGGGAGAATTCATGGCCTGGGCACTCGTATGTGATAGGGGCTGACGTTGCAGAGGGGCTTGAGCACGGCGATTACTCGGCGGCTGTTGTCATACATCATATCACGGGCAAGCAGGTAGCACAGTGGCACGGGCACTGCGACCCTGATATATTCGCACGTGTGCTGTATCACCTGGGTATGATGTATAACACTGCGTATCTCGTGCCGGAGCGCAATAATCACGGCATGGCCGTTGTGATGTCGCTGACTAAGACGCTGCTATATCCATTGGCAAAGATATGGACAGAGCGGCATATAGAGCCGCCGAACAGACCGCTTCCCCGCTACGGCTGGTTGACCACGACGGCCAGTAAACCGGCGTTGATAGATAATCTGATTATGGAGTTTCGGGATGACACGCACGGTCTGGTATCGAGAGAAATATTCCTTGAGATGTTGACATATGTCCAGGATTCTCAGGGGCGGTTTGGGGCACAGCAGGGCAGGCATGACGACCTGATTATGGCAGCGGCGATAGCAAAATACACGAGGACGAAAATAACATTGCCTGCATCGGCAGGTAAACCCTATACAGCGCCTGTTAATAATATCGAGGCGCATTTTTAGGAGGCAGCCCTATGGATAAAAGCATGTTTAAACTTGACGAAACAGATATTCAAATCGATGATATGCCGCTGTTACCACTCGATGATATGCCGCTGTTACCACCCGGATATTTAGAATCGGCAGCAACCCAAGCAACTCAGAAGGACAGCAGTGCAGGCGTGGATGGAGGGCAAGCGGCAAACCTGCGGCCTGTGGAAACCGCTGTTTCTGCCGCCCCGGTAACGCCGGTAACTAATATAGACATGTCGCAGTATATATCGAAAGAGGAGCACCAGGCGGAGATACAAAATGCGCTAAGGGCGCTTGAGGACAAGTACAAGAGCGCGGCGGCACAGCCGCTTGGGGACTGGAAAGAAAAGAGTTCATTTCTGAAAACACAGGTACCGGATGCCTACAACGACGTAGTCGCCATGATAGAGGCGGCCATAAATACGAGATTTGCCGAGATAGAGCCGTTAAAGAAGGGTCTTAACCAGGTTCAGGCAGCAGCGGCAGAACAGAACATGCAGCAGCTAGTAGCGGCAACCACTAAACATCTCGAGGCATACGGGGTAAAAGACTTTGACATAATGAGCCTGGACAAAGACCCGAATTTTCAGAAGTTCGTTACACAGGAAAATCCAGAAAGCGGCCTGACATACAAACAGATACTCCAAAACGCCCAAAATAAAGGCAAGGCCGATATAGCCGCAAAGGTCTTCGCCACATATCTCCGGCAAACAAACCCCGACGCCCGCGACGTAAATAACTATATTGGGATTAAGGGCAGCGTTAAGACCGATGTGCCGTCTCCGGAGGACGCGAAATTATACACAGAAAAACAGGTTCAGGACTTTTACCGGAACAAGGCCGCTGGTAAATTCTCAAAGAATGCAGAGCATTTGAAATGGGCGGCGTCTGAAGAGAAAAGGATAGCCAAGGCCTATAACGAAGGCAGGATAATAAGTGGCTGAGAAATATGAGCAGTTAGGGCCGCCGAAGGATATGAATCTGCTGGACGATGTAGTTCCGTCGCAATTGGCGGGGCTGATACAGAAGTCCTTTGCTGAATCAAAACTACTGCGGGCGCGAATAGACAAGATTATTATCGACGCGGAACGAGCGGTAAGCGGTGATTATGACCCTGGTAAACTGGCGTTGATAGCGCAGTTGAAAGGATCGACGAGTTTTGTCGAATTAACCGGAGCTATATGCCGCATGGCCCGTGCGATACTAATAGACGTCCTGTTTCAGCCGGGCAAGCAAATGTGGGAAATACAGGGCTTACCGGTACCGCAGCCGGATTATGAGACAAAGAGCGCGTTGATAGACACAGCGCATATCAGAATGAAACTTGGTGGATTACACCACGGCCACCACGACAAGGTAAAAGACGTCCTTGAAGACTATATCCTGCCGATCATGCAAAAAGTTGCTGAGGCACATGTCAGGGAAACAACGGCTGCCGCAGTAGAGGAAGTCTCCAATATCATAGAAGACCAGTTGGTAGAGGGTGGGTTCTATACGGCTATTGAGGAGTTTTTGGATTACTTCGTCAAGTACCCGGCTGCGTTTATAAAGGGGCCTGTGTTTGTTAAAGACAAGGCGATGAATTGGGTGGATGACAGATCAGGCGAGAGGCAGTTAAAAGGCATTGAAAAGACTATGCCGATTTACAAGGCGGTACATCCGAAGGATATATTCCCCGCGCCGGACTCGATAAGCATAGATGACAGTTGGCTCATCCACCGTGAGTCGTTGTTACCTGGAGACCTGTATGATTTAATCGGCACTCCAGGGTTTGATGAGGAGGCAATAAGGGCGGCGCTTACAGACTATCAGCATGGCTATCACGAGCAGGCACCGGCTGATATGGTATTAAACACGCTGGAGTACAGACATAACCCTGAGATGACGCAATCGAAGAAAATAGATATACTGGAGTACTGGGGGCCGTTACAGGGGCAGATGCTGTTAGATTACGGCATGACAGCAAGCGAGATAGAAGACCCTGTGAAGAGCTATGACGTATGTGTGTATGTCTGCGGCAGACATGTCTTAAAGGCGATGCTCAATCCAGACCCGTTAGGCCGGAAGCCATTTGCCAAATGCTCATATAATGAGATACCGGGACGGTTTTGGGGTGAGGGCATACCGAAGATTATCGATGACATTCAGACTGCATGTAATCAGGTGGTGCGGGCGCTGCTTAATAACGCAGCAATAGCATCAGGGCCGCAAGTCGAGAGAAGCGTAGACCGCCTTGTTTCCGGCGCATCCAATTCTATGATTCCGTGGGGAGTATGGGATGTTACAGACGTGCAGATGTCAGGGGCACCGGCAATCAGGTTTTATCAGCCTCAGATAATTGTCACTCCGCTGATACAGATATTTCAGCATTTTAAGGCGCTGGCCCATGAGTTTAGCGGTGTGCCGTCGTTTAATTTCGGCAATGCCACTGCCCAGGATACGACAAGTACAGCGTCGGGTTTCTCTATGCTGATCTCACAGACGGCAAAGAGCATGAAACTCATAGTGTTGAACATTGATACCCGGATTACGGAGCCGATTTTAAACCGGCATTATTATTTCGGGATATGGTTTAGATATTTTAAAGCGATACGAGACACTAAGATCATCGCAAAGGGCAGCTCATCACTGATAGCAAAGGAGCAGCAGTCTATAAGGCGCAATGAGTTTATGCAGACAATACAACTGCCGCTGTTTCAGGGATTAATCCCGCGTGAGGGGCTGATAAATATGATCAAGGAGATGGCGTTGTCGTTAGAGATAGACGTTGAAAAGCTCTTCCCGGAGGAAAGCCAAACTGCTGCGGGCAGTGTTGCAGCCGCGGGGACTCCCCCAAGCGCAGTATCAATCTCACCCGCCGCTAATGGCGGTAATCTGCCCGCAGCGATGAGTATAAATCCCGCAGGAGACCGGAGCTCCGGGCAGGATTTTTCGTTGTATGATCAGAGACCGCAAATACGGCAAGGAGGTGTGCGATAGCGTGTATGACAAGAATTTTGAGAAGTCTATAGCATTTGTTCTCGAAGTCGAAGGCGGGTACGTCAACAATTCCAACGACCCTGGCGGTGAGACGAAGTATGGAATAAGTAAGCGGTCTTATCCATATTTGGCCATAAAGGATTTGACGGTAGACGCGGCAAAGAAGATTTACTATGAGGATTATTGGCTTGCAGCACAATGTAAGCATCTCAAGTGGCCGCTATGCCTGGTACACTTTGATGCGGCGGTAAATATAGGTGTTGGGGAGGCGAAGCGCTGGTTAAAAGTATTAAATCAGGCAGTTGATACCACTGATATAGTCTCTAAATATATCGAGATGCGCAGGCGGTATTACACGTCATTGGCAAATAGCATTCGCACATACACGAAGTTTCTTAAGGGCTGGTTGAACCGGCTTGACCGGTTAAAGAAATACATCGAGACAAACGCGGAGGGAACAAATGGATAACAAACGGACGTTTTTAAGCGGTGTCGTATTATTTCTGGTAATCGTGTTAGCGGCATTTATGGGCGGTTGCACGACGGCACAAGTGCAGCAGGCTGAAACAGAGGTTTCGACAGGGCTTTCTATAATATCCGGCATGTTGGATGGCGTATATGCGTCAGCAGAGGTATATTGTAATTCAGGGCAGATACAGGCAAACACATGCGCTAATCTTAAGGCTGATTATATGGCTGCTCAAACAGCTATAAGCGCTGTTAATACTCTTAGCCACCTTGACAATAGCTCTAATGTGGCGGCGTCTACTCAGGCCACAGCAGCAGTCCTGAGCGCATACTTTGCGATAGCATCGGCGATAAACACGAATGGCAGGCAATGGAAGACATATGGTAGGTGACAGTTCTAAACGGCTGGTTGAACCGGCTTGACCGAAATACATCAAGTAACACAAGGAGGCCACAAATGGGGAATTTCAACATTCAGGGACTGTTGCAGGTAGGCATAGGGTTATTGTCACTGTTTGGCGCGGCGGGGCTGCCGAGGAACTATGTCGGCGGGATAACGCAGATATTAGGCGGCTTAGAGAGCATGTTTGCACATCCACACGAGGTTGGCAGTGTGTCTGCAACACCTTCTACTCCGGCTAATCCGGCAGCGACAGCAAACCAGGGCGCTTCATAAAATAACATCATATTTCATACCTCCGGGGATACCGGTGTCTCCGGAGTGTCACATTAAGGGGGTGTAAGCGATGACAGATGTTAGCAAGGACTTTTGTACTCTATGCCAAAAATGGCAGAATGAAAGATTTGACAAGCACGAAGCCGCCATTGACAAAATCATAGAGGCTATTGAAAACATGAATGAGCGCGTTAACAGTAAATTCAATAAGCTATATCTGCTTGCCGGTTGCACGTTTATAGCGCTGCTTACGAATATAGCCTTAGAAATCATAAAAAGAAAATAGCTTTATCCCAGGGGTTCTTACCCCTATATTATTTTCGTTAAGCACTCAGGAGGAATTCATATGGCAACTGGAAGTTATCCGGCAGTAACAGGTTATCCGCAGACAGGAAGCGGCGGGCCTGGCAAGGGTGTCCCTCGTATATACTCGTCTAAGCTCAATGACAAGTTCTATCAGTACAGCGTAGTGCCGTACATAGCAAATACCGACCATGAGAACGAAATCAGGGGATATGGCGATGTAGTATATATCAGAAATATCGCCGATGTATCTGTCACCGACTATGTCAAGGGCCAAAAGCTGACGTATGAACGCCCGGAGGCGCCTGCATCTGAGCTGGTAATAAACAAAGGAAAGAACTGGAACTGTGTCCTTGACGCTGTAGACAAGTGGCAGTCCGACATCAACAAATTCGATGAGTGGTCTGAAGACGCGGCGCATCAGATCAAGGTCAAGGTGGATACCGAGGTGTTAGCTGACGTACCCGCTCTGGTCAGCCCGCTCAATTGCGGTCAATACGCCGGGAAAGTTTCCGCGAATATTGACCTCGGTTATGCTGGCGCTCCTGTGCAACTGACAAAAAACAATGTACTGGATTATATACTTCAGTGCGCGACCGTCCTCGATGAGCAGAACATACCGGAGGTAAACAGGTGGATTGTAATACCTGCATGGGCTGCCAGGTTTTTGAAACTCTCAGCAATAGAGAATGTCTATGTCACAGGTGACGCCCTGTCGCCTATCAGAAACGGGCGAGTCGGACAGATAGACAGGTTTGAGGTCTATGTAAGCAACTGCATAAGCACAGTCAATGACAGCGGCGGCAGCAAGGCATTTAACGTTCTGTTCGGGCATACGTCGGGGATAACATTTGCGGGCCAGTGTATAAACATGGAGATGCTTATCTCTGAGAGTACCTACGGCACTATCATTCGCGGCCTTGAAATATACGGCTACAACGTCATCAAACCCGATGCGGTAGGACTGCTGTACTGCCATCAATGACAATTGCCGAGATCATAAGTCTGACGCGTGGCAGGCTGCGGGATAGCGTAGAGGGAACTTATTTCTCTGACGATGAGCTGCTTGCAATGCTCAACGACACGATAGAAGAGTTTTGCCGCGAGACGCTTATCCTCGAGGACAGCCAGACGCCGGAGATATGCTCAATTCCGGTTGTTGAGGGTCAGGGATATTACACCCTCGACCGCCGGATTATCTTTGTTACGCGGGCATATCTGGCAAATTATGGTCGTCTTGAGAAGATAAACGCTAAAGACCTCGACTGGTGGTATTACAAGTGGGAAAGCACGGCAGGGTGTCCACATGTGTTTATCGCAGACCTTGAGACACAGAAACTCAGGTTATATCCGACGCCTGATAACAACTACCAGTTGAACTTGTCTGTGTTTCGTATGCCGCTTAAACGCATATCGAAGGACGCTGAGTATCCGAATATGGAGCCTGAGATAAACCCGCGGCATCATTACAGCCTGATTGACGGCATTGTGTCAAGGGCGTATCAGACGAACGATTCTCAGACGTTTGACTTTAACTTTTATCAGTTGCACCTATCGAAGTGGCGGGATTACTGCCAGAAGATAAAGCAGGAAGCCAACCGCACAAGACAAACTGAAACGTCTGTCTCGATAAACCCAGGGCTGCTATGAAAGGAAGCGCCCTCGTTGAGATAGGGTCAGGCGTAGGCGGGATTAACAACTTCCTGCCACGGCAAGAGCTTGGCGGTAAGTACATCGCCGACTGCCGGAACTTCGACATAGATAACTCAGGAGCCCTGCGCTCCCGTAAAGGCTATAGGCGTGTTTATGCCGGTGATTGTCACTCGTTGTTTTGTCATCACGGTATAAGCTATTTCCGCGAGGCTGATACGCTGAAATCCCTGATAAAAACCGGCAATGTATTCATAACGGCCACACTCAGAACCGGCATACCGGCAGGCAGACGCCAGATGTGGTATGCGCCTGTCAATGACTGTATATACTACAGTGATGGTGTTGTCACAGGCGTTATTCAGGACGGCAAGTCACGGGCATGGGGAATCATACCGCCGCCGCTGCCAGTTGTCAGGTCTGCACCGGTAGGAAGCCTTAAGCAGGGTACTTATCAGGCGGCTATAACGTATCAGCGCAATGACGGTTACGAATCCGGCGCCATGGGTGTGGTTAGATTTGAGGCTTCAGGGGGCTTCTATGTTGATTACGAGGCCTCGGCAAATCCGGTATCAATCAATATCTATATCTCAACACGCGGGGCAGATACACTATATCTGGCACATTCGACCAGCAACGTCAGCGGCTCGTATCTGTATGACGGTACGGGAGCTGCGCTTAGTGTGCCTCTCAACACACTATTTGAACAGCCCCCCGCTGCCGGTCAACTGGTCGAGTACTTCTACGGGTATATGCTTGTTGCCAGTGGGAATTGCCTGTTCTACTCTGAGCCGTACCGGTATGAATCGTTTAAGTACGAATCTAACTTTATGGTGTTCGACGGCAGAATAACTCTGCTGTGCGCGGTTAAGGATGGCTTGTTTGTCGGGACGGACACAGATATATATTTCCTTCAGGGGACAAATCCTCCGGGTGTTGGTGAAGCCCAAATGATGCGGCTCAATGCTGCTGGTTACGGGGCAGTGTACGGCACACAGTTCAGAGGGAAGCCCTATGCCGATGTTGTATATTTCCTGAGCCGACGCGGTCTATGCAGGGTATTAACAGGCGGGCAGCTTGAGAATCTTACCGATGGTGTAGTTTACTTCGACGCGGGTGACAGCGGCACGGGGTATTATCGGGAACAGGGCGGCATTGAACAGTATCTTGTCTCGATGACAAAGCCGCATGAAGAGGAGTGGGATGCTTATGAGCAGCGTATCGATATGGCCCTCACGCTGCCATCAATTTACACGCTTGATAATGTGGCACATGTGAGCTTGCCGCGATTAAAAGTGGAGGAAGGATGGTTTGGCATACTAGAATAAGAAGAAGAGAGAAGGCGGTCACAGAGCGTCACAGTCAGGGTGGCTCAACTAAAGGATTTTTTCACGGGCGGGCAGTCCGCAATACCGGCAAGCGGTCTGAACTGGTTATGCTGAAGGAGATACTAAATGACCTTTCTTCGTTTATCGATAGACCCTGGCGGTGAGAAGTTTTTAAAGTTTGCCAAAAAGAAACTGGAGCAGTTGAAAAAGCGGTGGGAAGGCGCTTTAGAAATCGCAGGCGATGAATATAATTTAGACGGCTTTAGTCTTCGGATTAGCTATTCACCGTATGAAGATACTATTCAGATACGGGCAGAGTCAACCCCTGCCGTGATATACCTGATCTATGTATCTGCGAATACGGCAGGGATGGTGATAAATATAACGGTCACGCCGCCCACAGCCGGTACGGGATATACCGTAGGGGACGTTCTCACGCTATCGGGCGGCAAGGGCGCAACTGTGCAGGTCAACAGTGTAGGTGGTAACGGCAGCGTAACGAATGTATCTCTTATAACAGCGGGGATGGGATATACGAAAACGGGATACACTAGCACGACCGGCGGTAACGGCACGGGATGTGTCATAGAGATAGACACGATTTCAGAGGCAGACCCATACTATCAGCTCCGGTACGACCCGCCGCCCAATGGCATAGGCGGTGATTATCGTGTGTTGGCGTACACTGTCGATGCAGGGGCGCTGAAGGCCGCAGGCACAACGGTTCGTGGGCTGACTATCAGCGACTCCGGCACAAGCCTTGTTATCCAAAGCGGCAGCGGGGTTCACAACGCAGTCCTGGCGAACGTTTATACTTACAACGAGACCATTGATGCGGCTGAGTTTGGTAACACCGGCTGGAATAGTGTGGTGGATATATTTGCCGCGGCAAGATACGTAGGAAATCCTTATGATTACAACTGGTCAAAAAAAGAAGTTACGAATAATGGAAAGAACATCGTCAAGTATATTCCAGACAAAACCAAGATGATTATCGGCAATTCAGCAGCCCGTCACTGGATGGGGATTGGCAGTGATGGCTATATTAATCAGTGCATGTTTGGCAGAAAAGATAGTCTTCTGGGCACAGGGGTGATATCTCAGGAACTTGGGTTAATCCCGCAGCAATTCTACCAACTGTGGAAACATGAAATATCCTACAGGGTAACGCCGGAGTCCGACATTGTCACAGGGGCTTTTATAGGCGATGATTATCAGGTGGGGACGCTTGGTGTGGATTCCAGCGGTTACTCGTGGAAGCTGCATTTTCCGATTGTGGTAATCGACAAAGATAATGCCCTCGTAAAGACGGTGGCAAATTCATGGTCTAAGGGCGGCAATAAGCCGTATCCATATCAGATTAACCTTGTCGTAACAAACAGGTGGTATCTTGACCGGACTCCCCCCGTGTTTTATGAAACAACTGATACATGGAGATATGACGGCACGACTCACATTGAGGACGATGCGGTTACCCGCACTGAAATATTGACTATCGGCGGGCTTGAGATAGAGCGTTTAACCTACACTGAAACCAGATACGTATCAGGGAATGCCAGCGATGGAATCAGCTTGACGTGGACTCCCGGGGCATTTCCGCCTATGACATTAGTGAGCAGCTCCGGTGACGCCCACGGCGGGTTTGGAGATGGCGTATCGGCGGCCTCCGGCAGTATCAGCGGCCCCGGACAGTTTAATGCAACGCTTCATACATACTCGTTTTATAACCCCTCCACTGGCCGTGACAATGTCGCATGGTATAATGTCATAATCGGGATTGAGAATGAATTTACAAAGAACGGTGAGCGGGACTTGCACGTTATGGCATACGACTGTATGTCTGGATATTCAAAATCAGGTTCTTACAGCGCAACGCAGAATTTCATTGTTTTCTACAAGAAAAGCAAAGTCAACTTTTATCATCGCATTTACGTCCCAAACTCTACAGACGGCACGTGGCCTTCGGTTACAACAGAGCTGCAGAATGACCCCGTGACCACAGAATATTACATGGCATATCAGGTCAACGGCGGCGGCCTTCAGAAGATAAACATAGGCTCTGATATAAGAGTTCCTTCGTGTCAAATCAATGGCGGTTACATGGTTTATACCTATGTGGTTTATGACAAAGACGCGTTTAAGAATCGGATTGTCGGACTCATTAATCTTAAAAAGGGTACAAAGAATGAAATAAACCTGAGCGATGACGACGCAAGGCTTAACGACTTTAAACATTTTCACCACGCGGCTATCGGTGTGATTTAGGGGGCATGATAGATTACTTGACTACAAAAAATTTAATAATAGCAACCATGGCGGCTATCTGGCCTATCCAGAAGAGGAACATCCATTTGATGTTCTCTTTGCTGGCGTTCTCTATCTTAACGCTCAGTTCAGTGCGCAGCGTGCCAACTTCCTCAGTAATACGTTCGTTGATTTTGCCTGTTTCAAGAGTAATGCGCTCGTTGATTTTGCCTGTCTCAATGGAGATTCGTTCGTTGACTTTAGCTATTTCAATGGAGATTCGTTCGTTGACTTTAGCTATTTCAATGGATAAATCGGCTTTCGTAGCCAAGTCTTTAGAAATCTCTGCTTTTAGTTTTACAAGGTCAGGATCAATGCTGTTAAAAACCAAAACCAAATCATCTGTAGCCTCATCGCCTAATCTATCTCTTAATGCTCTTGGTATCGCTATTACACTCATGATATTAAACTACCACAAAAAATTATTTCTGTCAATGGAGAATAGCAATGTCTGACCAGTTTGGAACGGGTACACAACAGAATCTACTAAGCGGCGGGGATGGGGCAAAGCAGTACGGTTGGTCTTTGCTTAATTCTTCGCTGGCATCTCCGATTGATGTAAACATTACCAATGCAGGGCAATTAACTATAGCGCTAACTAACCAAAACGCATGGCTAACATCAAAAAGCGGATACCCATTCGTTTATCAAAGCGTTACGGGTGATTTTGATATAGACGCTTACATAACGGCCAGAGGAAAGGCTGCATTGCTAATTGCCAGCGACAGAAATATCTCAGCAAATGAAAATAATGTGGCAATTGGATGGTATCTTGGGGAACAGACTATCTGGTACAACACAGTAGAAGGCTCGGAAAGTGGGAGCAACAACGGGACTACGAGACCATATGTTAGGATGACGCGTGTTGGGAATGTGTTTACTTTATATGCCAAAGTAAACACTGGTGATAGCTGGACACAATTTGCTCAATATACAAGAAGCGATTTTAACAGCAATATCTTTGTAGGGTTTACGGTAATATCAGGCAACAATGGTACAGGAACGGCACAGTTTGATTATATGCAGGGCACGAACTCTGGCGGGGGAAGTGCGACAACTACGGCATATGTCACGCTGCCGCACATGAGCATTTCTGCATCAGTTGTTTCATCCGCTGTTGCCAGCGCCGCCATAACACTGCCGCATCTCGTGGGCTCCGGCGCAGTCACGCAGACGGGGAACTTCTGTGATAATCCACTGCCGATGTTCAGGTTAAACAGCGAATTTGCTAAAACTGCTGACGCTGCATTGCTTTTGCCTGCATTATCATCCAGCGGTATTACAACTAATACAGAAATATGCACGGCCAACGTCAAATTATCCATGTTAGAGGCAGCCGGAGTTGTCATAACCGGCATTGATTCGCAGGCAAATATTGTTGTCCCTGTGTTCAGCGTTGATAGTCAGACGGCGTCTATTACAAATTTAGCTCTGCCGGTGTTCTCTTCAGACAGCTCAGGGGCAGCCGGTAATGTTGCACGATCTGATATAACCTTCCCAATAATCTTATCAAATGGAACTATTATCACCAGCCCGCTCATGTCCGCAGACTTGACCATGCCGCAGTTTGGACTATTGAATAATTATAATACCGGCAATACAGGGGCTCTCTCGTGTAATATGCCGGTTGTTTCAATTGCGGTAGACGGGATTCCAGGAGATGTGGCCAGCGCGAATCTGAATATCGCCATGTTCTCTTCTTTGAATGCTGGATACGGTGAGTATGTTGGGAAAGCGGGAAATCAATTACCGAAGTTTATCATCGAGGGCGTTGTCGTAAGCGATGATTCTCTCAGTATGTACGCGACTATTGTGATAAACACTGCGACAAAGGCCGTATCGTTTTACGACGGGTTTAATTTCAATTCCTATGGCCGACATGACAGCAATACCCACTTAGCGGCAAATGCTAACGGTATATACGTAATTGACGGCGACCTCGATGACGGGCAGCCTATAGCCTGCACGATGCAGACCGGCCTTCTTGATTTCGGCATAGATAACTTGAAACAGATATTAGAGGCATACTTTCATGCTCAGGCGGTGCAGGCTCCGGTGGCTTTGAAGGTCATTGCCGATGGAGGGGCGCAGAGGAATTATACTATAGTGCCCGGCAAGCGCACATCAAGGGTATTGATGAGCCGTGGAGATGTTGGCCGCTTCTGGGAATTCACTGTTGAAGGTACAGCCCCGCTGGAAATCAGCAGCATCAAAGCAGCAATTACAGCTTTAAGGAGGATGAGATAAATGGCTTCTGATCCATCAGGAATAATAAATAACGCATACACTCAATCCAATAACACTGTCACATCTGCAGCAAATTATGCCAACAGGCTAGCCCAGCTTGCCGAGGTAGAGTTTAACATTTCCACTGTGCCAGATATGGACCTGGAGGCACTTGATGAGATGAAAAGCGCGATAAATAACATTCTTAGTAATGTCCCTTCAATATCAAATAAATTCAAAGATTCCACTGATTACGATAAGGCTGAAAAGCCAGACGATATAAGCGTTGGCAAAATGGATAAGATAAACGTGCCGGACTTCACTGATGCCGTACCTGCCGTCAACTACCCACAGCCATTGAATCTTAAACCTCTGGCAGAACCTGTAAATACATATAGTAAAACATCATACAAAATGCCGGACGCGCCGAAAACTAACATGCCGAAAGCGCCGGAGATTGCGGAGTTATCCTTTCCTGGTGCCCCTTCATATGATTTCCCGACATTCAGCGTGTTGTCTCCGGCAGATGACATTGGAGAGCCGACGAATTATTTTTCATATGATGAGGCAGCCTTTGATTCCGCGCTGCAATCACCCGTTGTAGCCGCGCTGCTGAACGATATAGCGGGTGGCAGTGTGCCCGATGAGGCGTTGGAGTATAACCTTGCCATAGCGCGAATTGATAATCAAATCGAGAAGGCTGTAAGTGATGCGAAGAGAACCTTTACACAATCGGGGTTTTCTATGCCTACGGGCGCTATGCTGTCAGCCATTCAAGCTGCCCGTTTAAGTGCAGCAAATCAGAAGATTACAGCGGTTGCTGACCACAGCCTGAAGATGAGCAGCTTGAAAATCGACAATAGAAAGGCTGCGTTGACAAACGCCATTCAATATGAATCCATCCTGCGGCAGTTCTTTGGCTTAGTCTGGGAACGTGCCCTTAACGCGGCCAAGTATCTCAATGATGCAGGCATGGCATTATTCAACGCGCGTCTTGAGAAGTACAAGGCGAAGTGGCAGGCATATTCAATTGCCGTACAGGTGTTTACAGAGAAGATTAAAGCGCTGTCTATAAGGGCTGATATATATAGAGCGGAGCTGCAGGCCGTGCAGATTAAGGCGGAAGTCGGGAAAACGCGGGTTGAAGTGTATAACGCGCAGATAGCGGCAATTGAGGCTCAGATAAAAATATACCAAAGCAGTCTCGATGCGGTAAAGACCAGCATTGAAATTGATTTCCAGCAGCTCAAGGTTTATGCAGCAGAGACAGAGGCCTTTGGACATATGGTATCAGCCCAAAACACGCAGCTTGAGATGTACAAGGCGACCATAGCTGCTGAGAATATGAAGTATGAGCCGTACAAATTGGCGTTGTCAGCATATCAGGCGCGCCTTGACGGGAAGAAGATTTCAACACAAATCGGTGAAGCGAATCTGAAGGCCAAAACAGAAGAGGCCAAGTTTAAAATAGAGCAGTACACAGCAGACATAATGAACTACAAGGGGCAGGTTGATTCCCAGATGACTTACCTGCAGCGTCTTGTAGAGCTGTATCAGGGGGATGTCAGTGCGTTTAACGCAAAGGGGCTTTTAACTGAAAAGGCTTACGGAACGCTCTATGATGTGAGAAAAACGAATGTCGGGTTTAATATTGATAAGGCCAAATTCGCACTGCAAAAGAGCGAACTGGAGCTTAAGCAGCAGATAAACCAGTATGATTTAAAGCTAAATGCAAACAAAGCGGTAGCGGACGTGTATAAGACCCTTGCGGCGGGCTTTACATCGGCAATTAATGCTATCGCAATGGTAACGCAAACAACTAAATAGAGGAGATAGAGATTATGATCACTGTGACCGATGAAGAGAAGGACAATTATAATCCACTGCCTGGTTACCGTTTTCCGTATAAACCGGGTGGTGTGCAGGATACACCAGATGACAGCCATTGGGAACAAACAACAAATACATCGCATGATGGGACACAAAGACCGGAGTATATAAAAGTTCCTGGGGAAGCCCCCGGCGTAGGAGCTGGTGCGTCGGGCTTACCGGGTGCATCGGTTACGCCTGATATGGATACGTTATACAAAAACAATGCAAAGGCGACAGAGAACCTGTCTAATGTGTATAACAACATGGGCAGCACAGGCGGCATAGGCGGCATAGGCGATACAGACCTGGGGATATTGAATCCTCTGAAGGGCATGTTTAGCACGGTGGTTAATTTAGCAAGCGGAGTAGGACAGAAACAACTTGCTATGCGCGAACTGCAAAACGCACAGCAGGCCATGTATAACCAGCAGGGGATTGATATGCAGAAGAGTAAGAATGCGGCGTTAGATAAGTACTGGGCGGGGAAGAATCAGGCATCGCAGACCAGCGCTGACGCCAATGCAGCGAATGCGCAGACGAGGGCTGCCGAGATGGACAAGAAAGCTGAAAAGACCAATAATGACAAAAACAAAATGGCGATAATGCAAATGTCCATAGACCCCAACACTGGAAAGGTTGACCCTGCAACGTATGAACACAATATGAGAGTTTTTAATGGGGAGCAGTCGGCGCAGCAAAAGCCGAAAGGACTGATAGTTGGCTATGCGCCGAATCCGAATGGTCCGGGTAGGATTGTTAAGTATGAAGATGGTTCAACAGCGGTGGTGCAATAATGGGATGGAATAATGACAACGAAACACTCAGCCAAATAACCGGCAGTACAAACACTGATGAGTCCCCTGACGAGGTAAACGCAAGAATTAACGAGTTACTTACACCTGAAGTACCTGCACCGGCGCCACAGACACAGACGCCGCCTGCTCCGATGGCCTCCACGAACCCCTCTGATATAAAATGGAACACGGACAAAGAGACGCTTGATCAACTGAATAAACAGAATAATGTTACAACTACAACCCCTTACACGGGCAGCACAGATAACATCAAGTGGAACACCGACCCTGAGACACTGGCACAGCTTAACGGGCAGGCAGCGTCTCTGAAGCCGCGTACCTTTGGCGATATGGTACAGGATATGTATAAGGGTGCTGCGGCAGAGCTCTACAGGGCAGTAGGGGCTGTAGGAAAGGCAGCAGGCAGTCAATACGTGCAGGACTTAGGAGAGAACACCGCGGCGTATCTTGACAAGAATTTTGTTAATCGTAAATCGACAATGACGGAAGATTACCATGATTTGGTTAAAGACTACTATGGCAGTTATGCAGATATACCTACACAATTTGTCAAAGGTGTAACTTTAGGGTATGGGCCGGACGCTGTAGCAACGCCCGATAACGCGGGAATTATGCATAAAGCAGCGGCTGGTGCGGCAGGTCTTATAGGAATGTCCTTGCCGCTGGCCTTTGGCGGTGAAATAATAGGGGCGGCTAAAGTCATCCCTGCAGCATGGAGTGCATCGTCAAAACTGTTAGTCAGACTTGGAGCCTCAACCTTAAGGGGTGGAATGCTTGGCGGCGCTTATGGGGCGGTTAAAAACACGGAACACGGGCAAGGCGATATATCCCGTATAACAAATGCGTTAAAAGATGCGGCATTGTTTGCTGGATTTGGGGTTGGCGGTGAGTTGATTGGTTCATTGGCGGCAAGAATATCTCCGATTGCAAAATCAGCAATGGAGAAGTTATTGGTGCAAGAGAAACTGGCTGACAGCAATCCTGACTTATTTTTGCGCATAAAAGCAGGTGACGCCGCAGGAGATGCCGGAAGATATATAAATCCAAAGGACATAGGCGATTTAGAGACATTTAAGTTATCACAGCTTACAGCACAGGAACAGGCGGCGATATCGCTTGTAGGGGCTGGCAGGGCTGCGACATTAGGAGCCGGTGCCGGAGCGGCAGAACCGGCGAAGGACTGGAAGGAAAGAGCCAGGAATATGACCGTAGGGATGTTTACGTTTTTCCTGCAACACTTCGCGGCCCCCAGCGCGTATAAAGGTCTTGTGCCTGGGATGGGCAGGGAAAGAGTTTCGGTCAGCACACAACAGGAAAAGGCTGCTCCGACTGAAGGCACAGCGAATGAAGGGATAGCAGTCAAAGAGATTGTTGGACATACGAATGAATTACCGGCAGGCGGAGCGATGGAAATGCCGTCCTCAATTCAGGATATGTTAAGAGCAAAACTGAGCGATGAGGCAGCAAATAAAAACAGACCTGATGATTTTACACTTGCGTTACAGGACGCGACAATGGGCGGTACCCCGAGAAGACCTGCACAAAATGCTGAGTACACACCTTTTGAAGAGGAACTCAATAAAAGAATCAAAGACGGAGCGCCAAAACAAGGGTCTGCCAACATGCCAATTACAACGGCTGTAGAGCCTGCAAGAAAAGGTGAAATACCAGCGTCTGATTATTTCCAAAATCCGGAAATAACAACAGAAAACATGCAGTTAGCCAACAAGAAAGCCGATATCGTTGATACCTTTGGTGGTTTTACGCAAGGAGCTGATAGGTTATTGTTAGACCACGGTTTTTCGCAAGCGTCCATAGACATACTTAATACAAAGGAAAAGGCTAACATAACAGAACGACTACAGAAGCAAGACGTAGAAGAGGCTGCATCCCCTGACAATAAAGGTAGTCAAGCAATAGAAACCAGAGACCATTCACAGGTATCAGCGGAAGAGAAGGCGGCCTATGCACAGGAATTACGAAACAAGTATGGGCAGCATGATGATGCCACGATGAATACCTATAAAAATTGGCTGATGGATGACGGCTGGAAATTTCATGACGTACAAAACATGACCCCAGATGACATACTTTGGAATATATCACATAAAATAAAAGGGCGTGAAATAAAAACCGAACCACAAAGCTCAAGCGCGCCAGACACTACAGGAGCTCCAGTATCCGAAGGCCAGAGACCCGACATGCAGAAGCAGCTAGAGGCGCTAGGGGTGAAGCCACAGTCGAATGATTGGGAAGCGTCTGCATATCCTGAAAAGGTTAAATATATAACTAAGTTGATAGAGAGTGGTGGCGGCGGAATGCCAATGTCATATGAAGCTGCTATGGAGAAACTGTTTAAACAAACAAAAGAAAAGCCTGGGGCATTACAAAGAGTTGCTTTGAGAAAAGTGTCACCAAAAAATGTTGAAGAGATAAGACGAACTGCAAAAGAAAAAGGTGTAGATATTGACGTTACTGGCTATACACACACCATCGACAACTCATTCATAAACCATGCACTTGGTGAACATGACAATATAGCATCGGAGAAATCACGAGGGCTTGAGGCTATTACAGAGAAAGATATTTATCGAATTCCTGAAATAACGTCAACACCTGATAAGGTTGAATATCTCCCAGAAACAAAAAAAAGTAAAGCAACAGTTCTATATATAAAGCGCATAAATGGTGAAGTTTACTATTATGAAGAGATTAGACATGGAAGGAAGGAACTTGCAGCGGCAACACTATTTAAAAAGAGGACTGCGCTCGGCGAGCAAATGCCCCAAGATGAGACCTTTCTCACACAGCCTAACCTGCTCCGAGGCTCCTCTCTTGATTCTAATATACCACAGCCAACCGAACCTGTCAAGCTCGAAAATGAACAGGCGCAGAGCAATGCTGGAGAGGTGGCTGGGAAAGCCGAGGTTAGATCAGAAGGCGAACCTGTCAAGGACTTGAAGACACCCAACGGAGAGTCCACCGAGTTTGCCCTCGGCTCACGCAAGGACGCAAAGCGTGAACATTCGCCTGCTGAAATCGAACAGGCAAGGCAAGGGGTAATCTCCGAAATCAAACGTATCCTGGGCGATAACACAAAGGCTGAGGGGTTTAAAGGCAACAGACCGCCCGGGCTTGACGAACAGTTAGTTAAGTTAGGGGTGAAGGCGCATGGTATGAATGTTGATTTAAGCAAGGTGGACGTTAAGGGCATGTACAAGCATTATTATGGCGATGACGGCAGGCTTCATCATGTCATAAAGTTTGCGATGACAGACCCTGTGGATATGAAAGCGACCGGCTATCACGAAGTCGGCCATGGGATATATCGTACATTAGAGGCCATAAACAGGGAATCGGATATAGATATACTTGAGAATGCGTATAAGGAAAGCGCTGCGAAAAACAATACGAACGTAAGGGAAGAGATAGCGCACGCATTCAGAGATTATGCGATTGGCAAGGAAAAGCCGCGGGGATTCGTACAGAGAATCTTTGACAGGATTATGAATTTCATAAATAAGCTGAAGGGCTACTTTGTCAAAAATGATATTAGGACGCCGGAAGACATATTTGGAGAGGCGTATTCAGGGAAGCTGCAAAAGGACTATGAAGGTCATATGGCTGAGGAAGACAGACTGTTTGCAGAGTATGACAAGTTTATGGAGCAGAAAGGCAAGAGGGACAGCTCTGATACGCCGGAATTTTCCTTAAAAGAAACGCGCGGCATAGAGATAGAAGACAAAGAAGTGGAAGCGCGGCTTACGGAGGCCAGAGGAATAAAAACACTGTCTCTTCCATACAGAATCAAGCAGACATTAACACAGGCAGGGCAGGAGTTTACAAGGCACTTCCCGCTGTTAAGCTCAAAAAAGGACGGGGCTGTAATAGACATATTGAGGCAATACGAGAATGTGCCGTCTTACGCACGTACAAAGGCCGTAGATGAGATGAAAGTATTCGTGCAGGGCTTAGGCAAGGAAGACTATGCGGTATTTGAAAGGAAGTTGATATTTGATGATTTAAAGAAAGACATCGGAGACGCGGAAACCCCCGGGATACTATGGGATAAAGAACTTCCGTTTGGTTTAAAGTCTAAAGAGCAGGTATCGGACTATCTCGATAACAAGATAGACCCGTACATAGAATCACATCCGGCCTTGAAGTCGGCGCTGCAAAAGAGAAATGAGCGTATGATTGACATCAAACAGCAGCTTGTAGACAACAAATTGCTCTCAGAAGGCGTTATGAAGGATGATAGATACTTTCATCATCAGGTGCTTGAATATATGGCACTAAGAGCTATGGGCGAAGCGGTCTACACGGGCACGTCTGGGGAAAGCGTAGGTCTGCGCAAGAAGGGCTGGCAATTGGCAAGAAAAGGCTCGGCAAAGGATTTTAACACCAACTATCTTGAGTCCGAATATGAGGTATTAGCCCAGTCTATTTCTCAAATAGAGACAGCCAAGACGCTAAAAATACTTCAAAGCGAAGCCGACATATCCGCAAAACTGAAAGAAGAGGCAAAAGCGCAAGGGATAAAGGATTGGAAGGAGTTGCTGCCTGATGATTACACCTTGTGGCAGCCGGAGAAAGGGAATCATTTTTATCGCGCGCAAACGATAACTGACAAGGTACTTGAAGATATTGCGATAGGCGGAGAGATAGATAGAGGAGATATGAGGACAGCCTTTGCGATGGGCCGCCTGAAAGAACAGTGGGCGATACCGAAGCGCCTTGCGCGCACCCTTGACAACTTCAGGGATTTTAAAGACGAGGGAATGCTGTCTAATGCGTCTGCAAATATTCAAATCACTTGGAAACAGTGGATATTAATGAATCCTTACAGATTATTAAAGTACAACATGAACAATATGAGTGGTGACATTGATATAGTCCTTGCGTATAATCCTGCGATAATGAAATACACCAAACAAGCGACAACAGACCTATGGCATCAATACAAAAACAGAGAATTGTCTCCAGAACTAAAGGCCGAACTCGACAATGCAATGAAAAAAGGGGTAATAGGCTCTGGTATCAGTATATCGGAAATCCCTGATATATCAAAAGAAGGCATATTTAAGATGCTCACAGGCGAAAGCGAGAATGCGGCGGTGCGCTGGGTTGGTAAGGCATGGCAGACCTCGAAAGACTTAACGACTTTGAGGGAAAACATTATGAGGCTGGCGTCATACCGGTATTTCAAAGACATAGTTAAAGACAGAAGCGACGTCTACGGAGCGTCGAAAAAATCAGAGATAGACGCAATAAAGAATCCCGACGACAGGGCGGCGAAGCTGGCACGAGAGCTAATCGGCGACTACGGCAATGTGTCCCATGCCGGGCAATGGATACGCAGGCATATGATACCGTTTTACAGTTGGCTTGAGGTCAACGCGCCCCGATACGTGAATTTAATGCGCAATTTGAAGCACGAGGGCAGGGATGCGGGGAGTCTTGGCGGCGTAATGGCATGGAAAGTTGGGAAACTTGCACTAAAAGCCTCTATGCTGTACGGGGCAATTTCGATATGGAATGCGACAATGTTTCCCGATGAGGAGAAAGAGATTGGCGAAGGCGGCAGGAAGCAATTACACGTCATATTAGGCAGGCGTTCGGACGGGAGCATACTGTCTCTACGACTGCAGGGCGCTTTGTCGGATGCACTGAGCTGGTTTAACCTTGAAGACTTGCCTAACGACGTAAAAGACGTGGTAAGCGGCAAAGTGCCATTGAGCAAGAAACTTACAGAGATGTACAAGGGGCCGGTTGAAAAGGTGTTTCAGGGTATGCGTCCGGTGGAAAAGAGTATGATAGTTGAGCCGCTCATGGGCAGGAGCTTCTATCCCGACATGTGGAGTCCACGTCCGATTAGAGACAAGTTACAGCACATACTTAAGACATGGTCTTTGGATAACATATATGATTGGGCAACGGGAAAGCCGAAGCGCGGCGGGGACGTTACGGGGAAGTTAGTGAATGATTTAGCGGGGCTGCTCACATACACGACAGACGCCGGGGAATCGGCATATTACGATACAATCAAGATGACGAGAGACTATCTGGAGAAACTAGGTGAAGAGAAACCTACGGCATTGCCTACGTCAAGAGGGACAGCCTTGTACTATTACAAGCAGTCCTTGAAATACGGAGATATAGAGGCAGCAAGGAAATACCTTGATAAGTATAAAAACCTTGGCGGGAAGATGAGCGATGTCAAAGCAAGCATAAAACGTGCAGACCCGCTTGCGATGCTGCCAGCCAAGTACAGGGACAAATTCATGGCCGGACTGGACGCAGAGGACAGGGCAAAGATTGAGAGAGCGAAGCGGTGGTATAGGGAGACGTACTTAGGGAAAGAGAAAATGCAGTTGCAGCCGAATATACCTGCGGACAGACAGGCTGCGGTACTGGAGCAAATGAAAAAGCTGGGGGTGGGGAAGTAGCCGCTCCGCATTAAAGACATAGTGGAAAATGAACCGGCTTATTTTATACCATGCAATCTATTATGACATCGCCTGCACACGACTAATAGATTATTTATATGGTCATTTTGATATCCATGCTTAGGATATTTTATATGATGAACATCGGAATAGGGCGCTCTACATAATTCACATTTATAGTTTGCGGGTCTGTTAACTAAACTGTGTCAGGTCCGGTTTTAGCCCTTAACATCAATGTCCAATAATAACCTCCCTTCGAAGAAAATGGCAAGCTGAGAAATTGTCTGACCCCAATTTCTTAGTGGCTGAGTCCATTTCTCCGAGATTTTTTGTACAGCCAGGTATATGAGTTTCAAGAGGGCGTTTTCGGTGGCAAAGGCCCCTTTGGTTTTAGTAACCTTGCGTAGCTGGCGATGGAATCCCTCGATAACATTGGTCGTGTAGATTATCCGGCGTATATCCAGCGGGTATTTGAAGTAGTTGGACAGGTTATCCCAGTTGGCCTTCCACGATTTGATTACTATGGGGTACTTCTTGCCCCACGTCTCATCAAGTTCAATGAGTTTGCTTTCAGCAAGGGCTTTCGTGGCTGCCTGATAGACCTTTTTCAGGTCTTTTAGAAATGTTTTCTGGTCTTTAGAGGCTATATACTTGAGAGAGTTGCGTATCTGGTGAATAATACAGAGCTGAATCTCAGTCTCAGGAAAAATGGTGTTTATGGCGTCTGGAAAGCCCTTCAGCCCATCAATGCAGGCGATAAGAATGTCCTTGACCCCACGATTGGAAAGGTCACTAAGTACTTGAAGCCAGAAGTTAGCGCCTTCAGCCTCTGACATGTATATGCCCAGAACTTCCTTATAACCCCTCTGATTTACACCAAGTATGGTGTAAGAGGCGGTCTGGACTACCTTTCCATCCTCTCTCGTCTTATAGTGAATGGCGTCCATCCACACAAAGGGGTAAACAGCCTCCAGTGGTCTGGCCTGCCACTGCTTCACTACCGGCAGTATCTTGTCGGTTACGCCACTGAGCGTGGCATCTATGCCGTAGAGTTCCTCAAGATGCTTAGAAATATCACTATAACTCATTCCAAGTCCATAGAGGGCAATGACCTTATTATCAAGGGCATCGCCGAGATAGGTCTGCCGCTTCTTTACGATTTCCGGCTCGAAGGTACTGTTTCTGTCCCGTGGAGTTTCGAGTTCGAAAGCGCTTTGGTCGGTTCTTACAATCTTCGAAGTTCTGCCATTGCGCCTGTTTTTGGCGCTGTCAGTTTTTAGATGCGATTCAATTTCCCCATCAAGGGCGGCCTCAAGTATCATCTTTATCAGTGGGGTTAAGATGCCTTCTTTGCCGTTTAGCGGTTTACCAGACTTCAATTGCTTGATTGCCTCTGCCTGGAACTTAGAGAAATCAAACTCTTGTAGATCGTTGCTCATGTCAATCCTCCAAATATCTTTTTCCTGAGCTTGAGTGCTCATCTTCCCCCCTCGCTCTACTTATTATATAGCCGCAACGTAGGGCTTGTCACCCGCAGGGGCGTAACGAAGTGAAGCAGTTTGCTCCTTTGCAAACTTGACATGCCCGTCTAAGTGTAGGCTACTTTCTTTCAGAGCGAGAGGGGATAGCCATTAGTCATCAGGCGATACACACTCATAGCACAGTACCGCCTCTCTTCCTTTCGCTTTTTTAGGATTGACACAGTTCGTTAAACAGTCTCTGGAGGTATGCACTGGTGGCACAAAAACCGCATCGTTGATGGTTGCTCCGCCAATCCAGTTTTGGCTGGTCCTGAATTCGCCAGGTAGTTTGTGCTTGCCGCGTACACCTTCCAATAAGGTCTTGTGGGCCTCCTTAATCAGGCGCGCAGAAAATGGAAGTGTATTCAACTTCTCGATAGACCTATTCATTGCTGCCACATAGTTCTGCACCTCTTCCCATTCATCCCTTTTGTCCAATGCCACATTCTTCTTTTCCAGAAGGGCATCCTCCATGTTTGTCTGAGTACCTTCTATCTTGCTTGATTGGGTGGCTTCCTTAAGCACGTGCATACTGATGAAAAGGTTTATATTGGGGATGTAGTCTGAATACATATCCAGACGCCCTAGTTCTCGATCCGCCTGCCCGAGCAACTGAATCAGTTCCATGTTGTCCAGCGCCCAGGCCCGGTTGATTGGATTGGGCTGAAAACTTTTATAAAACCCTTGTTGCACATAACTACCAGACTGAAAATGTTTCATATGAACATCCTTATGCCTCAGATTAAAATAATCATTGTCGTTATTTTAGATTATCATAGAAAACTAAAATAACGCAACCATTTATTTCAGTTTTTCTATCAAAACCGAATCATATGAAAGGGTATCAAGTTTGGAGGTGGGCGGAGAGAACCCCTCCGCCCGATGTCTAACGAAAAACATTCTGGACCCACAGACGCAATATAATAACACGAACCACTCAATCAGGCAAGCTCAGTTGAAATATCTTGGGGTGAAGAAGTGAGTGTTTTGACCGATGACAATAATAAATTTTTGTAAGTAAAATAATCAGTAATTTTTATTTTAAATTGTGTATAATACCACCACTGATGACGGTCAAAATACCACAAAAAAAATGTCTGAAAACCCGCATTCTACCGTGCACAGGGTTCAAATCCCTGCACCGCCACTCCACGAGTTTTCCTACGCTCTTCTGAGGTAAGCTGAAAAAGTGGACACCAAAAAAGAGTAAAATAAGAAACTCATATGGAGGTGTCAAATGGAAAGGGTTCCTAACGGGAAGTACACGAAGGAGTTTAGAGAAGAGGCGGCAAAGTTGGTGGAAGAGAGTGGACT
>LNQR01000149.1 GCA_001541255.1 Candidatus Magnetominusculus xianensis | reverse complement strand
AAAATTTTCTATTGTGCAAGGCTAACAAAATTTGTCGCGCATCACTATCTATATCAATACGGCGACTAAACCCAACAACTGATTGGTCAAGATGTTCCAATACAGAATCATAGCTGCTAATACCAAAATAGTGACTATGTGTTTGTTGAATGGTTGCAACATCTGACGATCCTATCATAACAACTTCAAAGCCATCATGAGCTGGGTACTGTTGTTCGTATTCAACATACTTTTGACTTGCTTTGTCTGTATCTCGACTAACAATATCCCATGTAATGAATGAACCAGTATTCCAGTCGAATACAATAACCCAATTATTAAATCCAGAACGTTTCTTCTCTTTTGAGATTAGTGTTTGAATAATATCTGTATTCACATAGCTATTTAGTATGCGATTACCATCTGAAAGCTGTATAATATTTTCGGTCTTTTCTCGAAGGAGATCAATATCGATTTTCTGTTGCGGGGATGGGTTTCTTCCAGATTCAATCTCATGAAAGACTGTTGACAAATTTTTAAAATAATTTATTACTTGACCATCTCCTTCCTTTTCTTTCAAACGATATCCATAAATAACAGATGTTCGTTCAATGCTTTCAGACCAATAATGTTGGATTTGACTGCGAATTTGTAATTCAAGTGCATGACCAGAATGATCTAACAGGACATGAAGCGCTCTGTAACCAGTATCATCTCTCCCGTTTTCTCTATAATCCGTAACTCGTTTAATAAAGAACCCATCACCCTTAGCAATTTTTTCTTTAATAAAATCTTTTACCTTATCAACATCTTTATTTTCATTTACAACAATTCTACACCCTCCAATATCTTGCAATTGGGTTAAACGTACACTAAATCTATTAAGTTTGCGAATGATTTGAGGTTTTCGTTTTAGCCTCTGGGCTATATAATATTTTACATCAAGAGATGAGATTAAATTTTGCAATTTTATTGTACAGTCTGTGAGAGGCTGAAGATGAGACTTTCTATACTGGTCAAATATATTATGAGCCTCACGCAGATTCTCCTCAGAGTGCTCATCTTGCTTCGCAAGTGTTCCACCTGCGCGATCAATCTTGGATTTTGATAAGGACATACGACACCTCCTCATATAAAACACTAATTGAGAAATCTAACACAAATCCGCAAATCCGCAAATCCGCAAATCCGCAAATCCGGGAACAGTATATCCACTTTCATCTCTGAATTTATATGATTCATACACAAAAATCAATCGCAAATCAAACCACAAAATATTTTTCGTTAATTTTTGACCATCACACATCTAAATAATGTCTGTAAGCATACGCCTACATATTTTTGTTCCTGTTTCCCTTTTCTCTCCGACCAAAAAAGCCATCGAACTGGTCCTGAAGCTGTGGACCAGGGCTATCGTTGATATTTAATGGAAAATGTCTGGTCCACAGGCTGTGGACCAGAAAGACCCTGGTCCACAGGTTTTGGAGAATTCGGGGCGAGAGAGAATGAGGAACGCGGTTTTCGGTGTGCGCGGGTCCGGGTTCAGACCGAAAGGCATTTCAAACCGGTCACGCTAACCATTGAAAATATTGGACTTTTAAGACACAAAAAAGCCACCCTTGCAGGTGGCTATTATTTTGAGACTTTACTGATGAAAAAAATTGGTGGAGGTGAACGGGATCGAACCGATGACCTCCTGCTTGCAAAGCAGGCGCTCT
>LNQR01000148.1 GCA_001541255.1 Candidatus Magnetominusculus xianensis | reverse complement strand
AACTGATTATAAAGGAATTTACGAGATCTCGCCACCCTTTTTCATGAAATATCCGGGCTAGACAGCGGGCGGCCAGGGGAATGTCCGCCGTGATGGCGATATCCCCCCGCTCAATGCGCTCCACGATCCAGTCATCGGCCTTGTCCAAACCGCCCATGACTACCCGGAGGTTCAACAGGGGATGGGCTGGCAAGCGCATCCATTGGTTGCTGACCATGTGGACGAAAAGAGCATGGCGTTCGGCGACCCGCATCACCTCGGACTTCACCGGGCAGGCGTCGGCATCCACGTAGATCATCATTTTGGACCATCGTATTTCTGGACGAGGCGCTCCCACTCCTGCACCTCCCCATTCACAATGCTGAACAGGGGATGGGGAGTGGGTCTGGCGATCTGAATCAAGGAATCGTGATGATCGGGACTCCGAACAGCGGTCTTGCCCAGGAAATGCATCCATTCATGAAGAAGCTGCCCGGTCGTTTCCCGAATGGAGCCGCTCCATGTCGCTGCCGAGATGCGGGAGGCGTCGAACCGGTAGTTCCGCCGCAGTGCCTCCTGATGCACCTCCCGAAGATAAGCAGCCACAGCTCCGACGGGATCTGCCTGCTCCCGGAACCGGAGCAGCTGCGGGTGGCGGGTATAGCCCCGGGTCATCCCCTGGAGCACCTTCTGGGCCAGCAACGCCTCCCGCCACAGGGCGACCAGACCTTTGGCGTCGAGATACCGGGGGTGAAGGGTCCAGAGTCGCATACCGTACATCACCTGCCTGGGTTTGCTAAAGCACCGAAAAGACGCAAGGCGGCTAACCGCTGAGGATCTACCGGGTGTGCCAGCGGCATCACCGTAGCATCAGCGCGAACACACCCCAGCCCAGGTATTCACGCGTGTAAGCGGCGTAGCGCTCGGGTTCCGAGGTCAGATTGGCTCGAACATCTTTAGCGAGCTCGTCGTCGGGATTGGCTTCAAGCCATCGGTGCATGGTGAGCCATTTAGCCGCCTCGTATCTATCCCAGCCGTCTTGGTCAGCCAGAACCATTTCCACGATGTCATAGCCAAGGCGTACAAAAGACGCGAGAAGTTCTGGAAGTATGAGAAAGTCGGAAATTGAGTTGGCAAGACACCCTTTGGCAATATCTTCTGTCGGCGGTAACTGCCGCCAGTAGGGCTCGCCGATGAGGATGATCCCTCCGGGGCGCAAGCTCCGCGCCAGAAGTTCTATAGTGCCGCCGACTCCTCCGGCAATCCAAGTGGCACCGACACAGGCTGCCACACTGACTTTCTCGTCAGAGACATAGCCGGCAGCATCGCCATGGATGAACTTTACTTGATCGGCGACGCCGAGTTCTTCAGCACGGAGTTTCGCTTGCTCGGTGAACAACTGGCTCATATCGATGCCGGTGCCGATGACGCCGTGATCGCGTGCCCAGGTGCACAGCATCTCCCCCGAACCGCTGCCGAGATCGAGCACTCGGGCCCCCGATTCCAGACGCAGCGCCGCGCCGAGGGTGGCGAGCTTTTCGGGTGTGATCGGGTTATGGATGCGGTGAGCACTTTCAGTGATGTTGAATATTCGTGGGATGTCCACTGTGGAAAATCTCCTGACGGGTGTGAATAGATAAGGTCACTGCTGCCCAAAATAATCAGGAATCCGGTTTTGCCTTCAGTTCTGGCAAAGGTTTGAAGTGATTTTGGACGGAATTTGCTTGGACCATTACATTCTGGAGTGCGGCAAAAAAAGAAAACAGCCTTGATGAGGATACTCAAAGGGATGGTCCATCACCAGGGACGGTGCTTTCAGAAGTGTCCATCTTGATCATGGTCGCCTTTTTGACGTCGGGTTCCTTCGATCCAGAAGCAGTGCGAAGGGAGGTCAAAATGGCTCTGAGGTCGGGGTGGGTGCAACCTGTTGATTTTATGGGCGAGGTCGGGGTCAAAGGGGCGTGAGGTCGGATGGGCCGAAGTCCTCGGCCACTGAGAAAGAGAGAGGGGTTGGGGCAGGTTTTGGCCTGGGTGGGCATGAGGCCGACCTCGCGGCGGACGCGTCACATTGTGACCGTCTCCGTAACCATTGAATTTATTGGAACTTTATACGCAAAAAAGGCCACCCTTGCAGGTAGCCCTTTTCAGATAACTTCTTGATAT
>LNQR01000147.1 GCA_001541255.1 Candidatus Magnetominusculus xianensis | reverse complement strand
GTACCGTTACCGTTGCTTGCCCCCGTTACAGTATAGATGTTGACAGAGAATATGGCAGCAATGCTATGGTTTCCTGTAACATTGCTTATTGTATAGGTGTTACCTGCCACCTGAGACAACACGTCTTCGTTGTTGTCTGTAAGGCTTGCAAGGCCGTAGCCTGAGTTCGGTGCTATGGTACATGTCGATGACCCTCCGCTCGATACGCTTGTCGGCGTACAGCTTATTGTACCTCCAGCACCAGCCGATGCGGATACAGCGTATTGGTTCAATGTAAAACTCGCCGTTACGGAACAACTACTGGTTACTTTGGTTACTGTATATGTGTTTCCAGATAATGTACCGCCGCCGCAGGTGTCGCTCACTGATGCCGTATACCCTGTGTTCGGTGTTACTGTAAATGTTGTTGAGCCGCCATTAGCCACTGTCTTCGAAGCTGGTGATATGGTACCGCCAGAACCGTTGACTGAGGCCGTTACCGTAAGCGCTGGAGTGAATGTAGCGGCTAAACTACATGCTCCTGTTATAGGAGCTGTGGTAAATGTATTGCCATTTAGTGTCCCTGAACAGCCGGTTACCGTATTTATTTGGTATCCAGCATTTGGTGTGAGCGTAAAGCTTGCTGTACTTCCATGCTTCACCGTTTGGCTTGCTGGGCTGACACTTCCACCACCACCGCTTACAGATGCCGTTATATTATAACTTACCAACCCGAATGATGCTACAAGGGTGTGTTCTGTTGTTACACTATTGATTGTGTATTTGTTACCGCTTACAAGACCTATTACATCTGCACCATTGTCCGAAAGCGAGGTTAAAGCATATCCCGTATTCGGAGTGGCAGTACATAAGGAACTCTTAGGTAAAAACAGATTTATGGCTACTGGCGATGGATTACATGAAAAAACACCATTTGAGCCAGTTACAGATGTATTAATAGCAAAGGATACGTTGGTTTGTCCATCGGAATTCAACCCCCATGCAACAACAGACCCGTCTCCTTTTACTGCTACTGTATGAAACAATCCGGAAGCTATCGCAACAACACCGTTTACCCCAACTGGTACGGTTGCCTGTTCATATGGTACAGTTGCCTGGCCATAGTCATTTCGCCCCCATGCAACAACAGTCCCATCTCTTTTTAATGCTACTGTATGGGAATCTCCGACGGATATGGCAACAACACCGCTTAATCCGCTTGGCACAGTTGTCTGTCCATAAGAATTATTCCCCCATGTAACAACCGTTCCATCTCTCTTTAACGCTACTGTATGTCCACCCCCGGCAGCTATCGCAACAACACCGCTTAATCCACTTGGCACATTCGTCTGTCCATACGAATTATTCCCCCATGCAACAACAGTCCCGTCTCCTTTTAGCGCTACTGAATAATAATCCCCGGCAGCTATCGCAACAACACCGCTTAGTCCGCTTGGCACAGTTGTCTGTCCATAGTAATATTGCTGCCCGCTTGCAATCCCCCATGAAACAACAGTTCCATCTCCCTTTAACGCTACTGAATGATAATAGCCGGCAGCTATCGCAACAACACCGCTTAATCCACTGGGTACAGTTGTCTGTCCATACGAATTATTCCCCCATGCAACAACCGTCCCATCTCTCTTTAACGCTAACGAGTGGCCCCATCCAGCAACTGTTGCAGCAACATCGCTTAATCCACTTGGCACATTCGTTTGTCCATAGTTATTTCGCCCCCTTGCAACAACAGTTCCATCCCTCTTTAAACCTAATGTATGATATCCTCCTGCAGAGATACCTATACCTATCGGTATATCTGGAAAATTCCATAGTTTGAGCCCACTTGGAATTTTCCCCTGACCATAATCGCTATATCCCCAGAAAACAAGAGTTCCGTCTCTCTTTGCTACTACGTTATGATACCCTCCGGCAGCTATCGCAACAACATCGCTTAATCCACTTGGGATATTCATCTGACCACACTGACTCTGCCCCCAAACAACAACCGTCCCATCTCCCTTTAACGCTATTGAATGATAATACCCAGCATCTATCGCAACAACACCGCTCAATCCACTTGGCACATTCGCCTGTCCATAGTAATATTGCCCGCTTGTAACCCCCCAAGCAACAACCGTCCCATCTCCCTTTAACGCTAATGTATGATATCCTCCTCCAGCTATCGCAATGACACCGCTTAATCCACTTGGTACATTCGTCTGACCAACGGAATTATCACCCCAAGCGACAACCGTCCCATCTCTCTTTAACGCTGCTGAATGGTATCCTCCACCAGCTATTGAAGCAACATTGCTTAAATCACTCGGTACATTCGTCTGTCCATACGCATTATACCCCCAAGCAACAACCGTCCCGTCTCCCTTTAACGCTAATACGTGACCCCATCCGCCAGCTATCTCAACAACGCTTAAACCACTTGGTACCGAATTATTACCCCAGCCCCCCCAACCAGCAACAGTTCCGTCTCCCTTTAATGCTACTGAATGATACCCTCCGGCTGCTACTCCTACAACACCGCTTAAACCACTTGGTACAATCGACTGACCCCAATTGTTATAGCTCTGTGGATAACCATCCAACCCCCAAGCAGCAACCGTCCCGTCTTTTTTCAGTGTCATTGTATGCATATGTCCGCCACTTATCCTCTGGCCATACAATTTATAGACACCAGAACCAGCACCACCACCAGCGTATGCCATTACATTATCTGCACTCCCGACAAGAAACAGACACGACAGCAAAAATACCATAAAACTCACATGACCTACCCTTCGACTTAACGATTTACTTACCCCAATTGCATTCATTTTCATTCCTCCTATTATAATTGCGACTGTTAATGATATAAAACACTTCTTATGAAACCTCCACACGGTTAATACTCTGGACTGAAATAATTGAACCGTCATATCATGAACAATAAGCGCCTTGTGCTACTACATGATAAATCTCAGCCCTGCCTCACATCCGCCCTCACAGCGGTCTGACCACATTATCTCTGCATAGACAGGGGCGGTTACACCCTCGCCGACAGGGATAAACAACTGTAATACTTTACCTTTAACGAGAAGTTGATCCAGAACCAGGCCTATACCTCCATTGCCTATGTTAAAACTTGTTGCTGTCTTTTGGGATAAAGACGCATCCTCCACTGTCCTAAACTCAATAGTACTGTTTAGCGGCTTTCTTTCGTGTGTCCTTTCATCTTTGTTCGACTTCATGGTCTATGAAAACATTTACCAAAATTGGTAGTCAATCCCTCAAAAGAGGGATTTTTCCAGCAATTCTCGGTGAAGTAAGAAAGGGAGGGAGGAAAGGGAGAATAGAGAGGGAGAACGAAATATTTTTCGCGCAGATGGAATATATAC
>LNQR01000146.1 GCA_001541255.1 Candidatus Magnetominusculus xianensis | reverse complement strand
TTGTATGCGATTACTCCTATCCTGAAAAATACCGCATTGGCATATGTCTGGCCACACGGCATACGCTCCATTCCAAAGCCGCTTTTTAACGGATGTTCCAATGAAGAGTGGTCAAGTGAGAGCATCTAAGTAATAGAAATACTTAGATATTACGGCGTGACTGTAGTTTTCGCCTTGTGTCTACGCTAATGTTTCAATTTGGCAGCACCTCTGGTAGGGTTACATTAGCCAATTCTAAAAGTATTTCACCCAAAGCCCTTGGCTTAGGTATCTGATTATATGATGTTTCCCCTATTTTTATCTCAATACTATTTATTGATGAAAGTTCAGCAATTCCTTCTCCAACAGTTACATTCAACCATGACCATAACTTTTGCAGTTCTTGTACAATCATGTAGGCAAGCATAACTACCAATACGTGTCCTCAGGTTCTTTTCTCTTTTCTTACAAATATTGGCCTCGTCTCTAAATAACCTGTTTTCATTGTACGAAAACCTTGTTCTACTGAGGCTAAATCTTTATATCTCTCATGGACTGTTTCTGCGGATACCTCTTCTTTTTTCAACTCCGTCTTTATTACATAACAGCCATCCAGCAGCGTTTGTTCAGTCATCTTTTATACTCAAAAATAGTTTTCTGCCTTCCTGTTCTACTGTTATTAATCCTTTCATCTTTAGTTTCATAATCAAGTCTTCAATTTTCTTTATAGCTACTATATCTTTTGCTCTTGGATGATTATCAAGCTTATCGTTCTGTTTCACCGTCATTTCTTGTACACGGTGTATTTTCTCTATTGTCATCCGCTCAAGCTCTTCTACTCTCATAGGCTTCTTCTTGAAAATGTACCGAACTGCACCATCTTCTATCTCACAAATCTTTTCATTAAATAACTCTAACTGTATGACGTTACCCTTCAAAATTATAGTGGACCCGTTTGTCAAGACAAAATTTGTCCTTTTTATGTTACAGCAAGTCCTTATATTTTTCATAGTCCAGCCCCCAAAGGGAGCTGGTGTTACGTCCCAAGTTCTTAGTCCTT
>LNQR01000145.1 GCA_001541255.1 Candidatus Magnetominusculus xianensis | reverse complement strand
TACGGTAACTCAGGACAGCCTGAATAGTTTCACGCTTACCGTTACAAAGGCAGGCTCAGGTACGGGTACGGTCACGGCCAGCACAGGCACCCTCACATGGAGCGGCAATTCGGGTACTGGGTCATACTCATCAGGAGCAGGTGTATATCTGACGGCAGCGGCTGGTACTGGTTCGACATTCGCGGGCTGGACAGGATGTGATACGACAAGTTCAACCCTGTGTTACGTGTCTATGACATCCTCAAAACTCGTAACCGCCACGTTTAGTTCAACCACCTCAAGCACCCGCACCCTGACGATAGTAAAATCAGGAACCGGCTCAGGCACTGTGACCGCGTCATCAGGCACTATCGCATGGAGCGGCAACACAGGCGTAATCTCAACCACTGCCTCTCAGGTAACCTTGACGGCCGCTGCTGGTTCAGGCTCAACGTTTAACGCATGGAGTGGATGTGATTCGCTATATAACACCATGTGCGGCCTGACGATAAGCACCGACAGGACAGTGACCGTTGACTTCAAGGGCGGCATAACACTCAGACAAAGCAAGTTCGACTTCGACAGCGACGGCAGCACAGACATCCTGTTGAGAAATAAGGTCTATGGATATAACGCCGTGTGGCTGATGAGCGGTACAACAGTGAAAGATGCGAAATACATCGACAGCGTCACAGACCCATCATGGACGATTGCTGGTGCAGGACGCTTCAATCAGGACAATCAGACCGGTATCCTGTGGAGAAATCAAATGACCGGCTCCACGGCCATATGGTATTACAGCGGCGGTGTGACAAGCGGCGGCGCTCAACTGGGTACTATCTCAGACATAAGCTGGGAAATAGTCTCAGCCGGAGATACAGACGCCGACAACAATACCGAAGTGATATGGAGAAACAATACCAATGGGTATAACGCCAAATGGAAAATTAAGAAGTCAGCCGCGACTTCAATGGTGCTGCTGCCGACATTCAGCGATACGAACTGGAAAATCTCCGGTACGGGGGATTTTTATGGCGACAACACGGTATCAATCCTCTGGCGTCACAAACTCTACGGTTATAACGCCCTCTGGCGCATGAGCGGCGACAGCGTAAGCAGCACAGAGTTCATGCCGACACTATCTGATGTCAACTGGGACATCGCTGCCACAGGAGACTACAACGGCGACGGCATCACAGATATAGTATGGCGGCATAAGACCTCCGGTCAGAATGTAATATGGCTGATAAACGGAGTCTACGTAACAGACATGGTAACACTGCCCACGCTTTCAGATTTGAACTGGGAAATCGCA
>LNQR01000144.1 GCA_001541255.1 Candidatus Magnetominusculus xianensis | reverse complement strand
TCAAACAGCTACAATGGTGTTTTTCTTTGTTTACTCTCCAGCGTTAGTTGTCTTTCGTCAGTCTATTCTTAAAAAGTATTCCGTTTCATCAGCCGTCGTTGTTCAAAAAAAGGCCGAGATCAAAGAGGAGTTAACTAAAGAGCTGACCACTAAAGAAGACTTAATCAAGTCGGAAGGCAGGCTTAACGATAAAACCTTTGCCGTTAAAGAAGATTTAGCAAAGCTGGAAGGTAGGCTTAATGAGAGAATTACTGCCGTTGAAGGACGCTTAAACGAGATATTAACGGCCATGGACTGGAAAACGAGAATTTATTTTCTAATCTTACTTTTTGTTGTGCTTTTAACCAACCCAAAGGCCCTTGACCTCATCGCTAAACTTTTCGGCCTAATAAAATAAATATTAAATAAAATATCGCAGTAAAATAGCATCGAAACACTCCCATTCCTTGTAATGAACCACAAAACTGGAAACAATAGCACTTAGTTTCTCTCGTATGCCATTTTGTTTGGGTCTTTTACCAAATTGGTCGTAAATCCAGCCAAAGTGGGATTTCTTCATTCTTCGGATAAAATACAACCACCATTTATATGGGAACGGGGAATGCCAAACGCGATATAACCTCACATCTGTTAGATGCACCAATTTTCCACATTATGCTCTTAATATGGTCCTTCACTGTATATTCACTGATGAATAGCTTATCAGCAATTTCTTTATTTGAACTTCCATAACACATAAGTTCTACCACCTCGACTTCCCTTTTACTGAGGTTAAAAGCCATAGCCGCATTTTCAAAATCCACACCGTGTTTTTCAGCAACCCGCTCTACAAGAACCATAATGTGTAACGGTAAGCCGTCATCTTTCTTTTCTGATACAGGGAAGGCTCTCAATGACAATAAGTGTCCAAAGGCATCTTCAACCAAAGTACAAGTTACGATATTTTCATTATTATAAACGCCTCCACTGAAACCGCTCCTTACTCCATCGCAAAGACAATAAATCGATTTTATCAGCAGGGGAAGTTCGTTAACTCCTGCATGAGCTGCCCGCAGAGTGCCTTATAGTGGACCCGTTTGTCAAGACAAAAAATTGTCCTTTTTATGTTACAGCAAGTCCTTATATTTTTCATAGTCCAGCCCCCAAAGGGA
>LNQR01000143.1 GCA_001541255.1 Candidatus Magnetominusculus xianensis | reverse complement strand
ACCACTAACTGGAGAGCCGTATGCGGGAAATCCGCCTGTACGGTTCGGAGGGAGGGGAGGCGAAAACCTTCCCTACCCCTATCAGGAAACCATCGGTCGTAGCTAAAAATATAGGCAATTTCTGCATAATTTTCAGATGCGATTGCCCTGACATCCCCACTGTTTATGGCTCAATTCTTTCTGTTATAATGAAAGTATAACTGTTGTCCTTTACAACTTTTAACTTTATGTACAACATAGGAGAAACCATCATGTCTTTGGTAAAGGTAAAAAATAAATTTCAAGTTACTATCCCAGCGGAAATTCGGGAAGCTGCCAACATCAAAGAGGGGGATATTTTAGAGGTAGTGTTTCAGGATAAGACCATCGTCTTTAAGCCCAAGGTGGTGTTAGACAGAGAAAGCGCTGAAGCCTCTATCGCCGAAGGGTTGAAGGACTACCGAGAAGGTCGGATTTTTGGCCCTTTTGACAGTATTAAGGGATTTAAGGCCGCTCTCTCTAAAGCATGAAGCTTTTATTTACCGCCAAAGCTCTTAAAGACTACGAGTCTTTAACGGATAATCTGCAAGCCGTGGTTGATAAACAATTGGAAGCTCTGCTAAGAGACATCCGTTATCCTTCTCTGCGGGCTAAAAAATATAATGAAAGCCAAGATATTTGGCAGGTTCGGATCAATAAAGACTATCGGGCTTATTTTTGTATCGATGGAGATATTTACATAGTCATTACTATCTGCAAACATCCTAAATAGGTATAGCCCCACCACCCGTGTCACCAGCCGCCCTTTGACAGAACAAAACATGTTTATAAATATTCTTTATGAACTTATAAAATCATTTTATTAGATATTTTTACCCCCACCCCTCATACTACAATTAGTCTTGTCAATGTTTGGATTCTAATTTACAAAAGGGGGAGTTATGATGATTTTGGAATTAAGTAAAAGGGTAGTCTTTATCGTAGCATTAACTGTCTTTTGCCTTAGCTCTTTATCGTCTGCAAAGAACGCAGTTGGCATAATGGCAATGGGTTATATACACACTGTTGGCATAAAAAACGACGGCACACTTTGGGCTTGGGGTCACAATGGCTGGGGTCAATTAGGAGACGGCACTACTACCAATAGGTACTCACCGGTACAGATAGGGACATTTGCCTGGGTCTCTGTTGCTATCGGTTCTTATCATACGATAGGAATAAAAAACGACGGCACACTTTGGGCTTGGGGTTACAATAATTATGGTCAATTAGGAAACGGCACTAACCACAGTTATTACTCACCGGTGCAAATAGGTGCATCCACTTGGTCATCCATCTCGGGAGGTTATTCTCACACGGTAGGGATAAAAAGTGACGGCACACTTTGGATGTGGGGTTTTCTCTATCCTTCCTCAAGCGGCAGTGGCAGTGTTGTCTCCCTCTCACCAAAGCAGATAGGGACATCTATATGGTCATCTGTATCTGCAGGTACTTATCATACGATAGGAATAAAAAGCGATGGCACACTTTGGGCTTGGGGGCTTAATAACTATGGTCAATTAGGAGACGGCACTACTAACCACAGTTATTACTCACTGGTGCAAATAGGGACTTCTACTTGGTCATACATCTCTGGAGGTGATTCTCACACGGTAGGGATAAAAAGTGACGGCACACTTTGGGCTTGGGGGCTTAATGATTATGGTCAATTAGGAGACGGCACTACTACCAATAGGCTCTCACCGGTGCAGATAGGTACTTCTACTTGGTCATCCGTATATGCAGGTGTAGCTTATACTATAGGGATAAAAAGCGACGGTACACTCTGGGCTTGGGGTAACAATAGCAGTGGTTATTTAGGAGACGGCACTACTACCAATAGGCTCTCACCTGTTCAGATAGGAACATCAACTTGGTTATCGATACTTGTAGTTGGTTATAGTACAGTGGCGATAAAAAGTGACGGCACACTTTGGGCTTGGGGTAACAATAGCTGGGGTCAATTAGGAGACGGCACTACTACTAGTAGTCTCTCACCGGTACAGATAGGGACATCTACCTGGGGCAGTGATCATAATATGGCAAGCGCGATGATCAATCAAATGTTTAGTCAAGATGCCTCATACTATGGGACAAAATCAGGCGGTGTTACAACGGGGACAGACACGAGCGGCACATACTATGTACAGTGGTTTACCAATGGAAAGGCAATATTAGCGTACTCGGACGGTCATATGTATTACTTTACCGGTACAGGCAGCAGTTGGAACTCTTTTGGGACAACGTGGAAAATAAGCAGCGACTTGACGAATGCAACCGCATGGATTAACGCGTTTTACAGTCAATACACCTCATTTTTCGGAACAAAATCAGGAGGGATTACAACAGGAACTGACACGAGCGGCACATACTATATCCAGTTCTTTACAAATGGCACTGGTCTTTTGGCATGGACTGACGGGTATGTATATTTCTATTCGGGCGGCAAATGGAACTCCTTTGGGACAAAATGGAAGTAAGCAAGTGGCATGAGTTGTTGAAGGGCTTGTTTATACCGGCAGTTTCTTAGATACTTGTATCAGGGCAAACGCATTTGAAAAATTAAGCTGAGATTGCCTATACTTTTAGCTCTGATCGATGGTTTCCTGGATTCCCGCTTTCGCGGG
>LNQR01000142.1 GCA_001541255.1 Candidatus Magnetominusculus xianensis | reverse complement strand
TTTCGTTTTCATCGTATCCTTGGACCTCCATCTTTCTGCTCTTACTGTAACTTAACATGTTGTCCAGTTTTTGGGGTCCATTATACTCCTTATAAGTAACTTTAAATATTTTCACATTCGCACATGTTTTATCAGAGCTTTAAGCATCGCCTCATGCGTTATAACGGTGCGTGGAGATTTATTAAACGATTGCTTCCAGCATTCATCTTCATGAGTCATATCCTTCAGTCGAATAGCCGTGAACTGACCAAAAACATCATAGATTTCGTCTAAGAATTCGCGGACTTCACTCGATAGCACACTATCTGGATTAAAGCCTTCTGGAGCGGGAATGCTTTTTTTACCATAATTTTTGTACTTTTGGTAAAGCTCAGGGATGACGGGGCCATATGTCCATGCCTGAATAGATTCATTGAACAGAGGCCGTCTAAAGATGTTTAGATATAAACCTTGAGCATAATAGACAAGTTTTTGGAGCTTAAGATTTGAGAGAAGCGCTTCCTCTTCATCGTCATCTTCTTTTGCTGCCTTGAAAAGAAAATAATCAGCAATATCAAAGCAAGTATATACACCATGTTCCTCTGTAGTATCCATGATTGTATTATATCACCAAGCATACTGATTTGTCTATGTCGGTAAAACACCCTAAATCCGACCCTAAATCCGACATAGAGAAGCTGAGTAGAATTTATTGACCGCAGAATCTATTTGGAGCGGGCGACGAGACTCGAACTCGCGACCCCAACCTTGGCAAGGTTATGCTCTACCACTGAGCTACGCCCGCTTAACAAATCCCTGCTGCTATAAATATCCCTAATATATCTCTTGTATCTTTCAACGCCTTCGCTGTATGATAATAGCGTTGTGTCTTACACGATTGTTATACTACAGGAAAAGGATTATATTTGTCAATATGTATTATCCAGCAATAAAAGAATTTAAAGAGATGGCCGAGACAGCAGACACAGGTGGGGGGAAGACTATCCTTATTCCCGTCTATAAGGAGATTCTTGCCGATGCGGAAACACCGGTCTCTGCCTTCTATAAGATAAAAAAAGAGTACTCGTTCCTGTTAGAGAGTGTTATGGGCGGGGAGAAATGGGCGAGATATTCTTTTTTAGGTGTAAGCCCGCTGAGGATATTTAAGTCTTCAGGAACTACGATAGAAACAATTGACCTGCAATCAGGCGTCAGCTCAATCGTGGTTGCTGATGACCCCATTAACGCCCTGCGCGAAGAGCTTAATACATACTCTGCCGTAACCCTAAGCACTCTGCCCCGCTTTTACGGTGGCCTTGTTGGGTTCATGGGTTATGAGAATGTGCAGTTCTTTGAGAGGCTCAACATCACTGAGAAACCATCGCTTGGTCTCCCTGATATGTTTTTTATGACGATGGATACAGTTCTAATTTTTGATAATCTCAAACAGGTAATTAAGGTAGTAGCCAGCGCCCATTTAAACAGCACGCCAGAGGCCGCATATAAAGAAGCAACAGCCAAGATAGATTCCATAATAGAGACGCTTGGTAAGCCCGCTGAACTGCCCAGACTTGACGTAAACTATGACTATCCCGACTTGCAGTATAAGTCATCGTTTAAGCGCGAGGATTTCCTTAGCGCTGTCGATAAGGCAAAGGAATACATCAGGGCGGGGGATGCCTTTCAGATAGTCATCGCACAGCGCTTCGAGGCAGACGAACACGTAGAACCGTTTAATATATACAGGGCGCTCAGGGTGATAAACCCATCTCCCTATATGTTTTATCTCAATGTTGGCAGTGCCGCCATTGTCGGCTCCTCCCCTGAAATACTCGTCAGACTTGAGGGAGACCGCGTGATTCTCAGACCAATCGCTGGCACCAGGCCGCGTGGCCGAAGCGACGTGGAAGACCTCGCAATGGAAAATGAACTCAAGGCTGATCCAAAGGAAAGGGCTGAACACATTATGCTCGTAGATTTAGGCAGAAACGATGTGGGCCGCGTAGTGCGTCCGGGTACGGTTGAGGTTACAGATTTAATGTGTGTAGAGAGATACAGCCACGTCATGCACCTTGTGTCGAACGTCGAGGGGACGCTTACCGATGGCCTTGACGCCTTTGATGTACTGCGGGCGTGTTTCCCTGCGGGGACGGTGACAGGTGCCCCGAAGGTCAGGGCGATGGAGATAATAGATGAGCTTGAACCGGTGCAACGGGGGCCATATGCCGGTGCTGTCGGTTATTTCAGCTTTTCCGGGGCAATGGATATGTGCATAACCATTCGTACTCTGGTCATAAAAGACGGTACGGTCTATGTTGAGGCCGGGGCCGGCATTGTGGCAGACTCAACACCCGAAGGCGAATATAATGAGACCGTAAACAAGGCCAAAGGTATGATGCGCGCCGTTCAAATGGCTAAGACTGCAAATGGCTAAGACACAGTTTGTAAATCCGAAAAGGCCGGGGAAGCCATAGGGGTATTTTATGCTTTTAATGATAGACAACTATGATTCGTTCACCTATAACCTGGTTCAGTACCTGGGTGAGCTTGGGCAGGATGTAAAGGTGTACAGGAATGACCGCATCACAATAGATGAGATAAGGGCGCTTGCACCACACTCGATTGTCGTCTCCCCGGGGCCGTGTACACCTATGGAGGCCGGGGTGTCGGTTGAGGTTATCAGGGCGTTTGCCGGAGTTATCCCAATACTTGGCGTCTGTCTGGGGCATCAATCAATCGGGGCTGCATTCGGGGCGTCTATAGTAAGGGCAGACAGGCTCATGCACGGCAAGACCTCAGAGATTCACCACGATGGCAGGTCTATCTATGATGGGATTGAAGAGCCGTTTATTGCAACGCGCTATCATTCTCTGGTAATTAAGCCGGGGACGCTGCCGCCGGAATTTGAAGTCAGCGCGTGGACGCTGGAGCATGAAATCATGGGTGTGCGCCATAAGGAGTTCCTGGTCGAGGGCGTTCAGTTTCACCCTGAGTCTATTCTGACGACGGTAGGAAAGACAATCCTGAAGAATTTCCTTTGCCTTGCCGATAAATCAAAGGATAAATAAGCAATGATTAAAGAAGCCATAAGCAAACTCACGTGCCGCGTTTCTCTCACAGAAGATGAGATGTCTGCCGCAATGACTGAGATAATGGAAGGTCAGGCCGCACCCGCACAGATAGGGGCATTTCTTACGGCATTAAAAATGAAAGGCGAGACCATTGAAGAGATAACCGCCGCTGCACGCGTGATGAGGGCAAAGGCTGCACGCATAAACGCCCCCGAAGGTACTGTAGATACATGCGGCACGGGCGGCGACCAGTTAAGTACGTTTAATATATCCACAACGGCAGCAATAGTGATTGCCGCTTGCGGCGTGCCGGTTGCCAAGCACGGGAACCGCTCTGTATCAAGCCGTTCGGGGAGCGCCGATGTGCTTGAGGCGTTGGGTGTGAAGATAGACCTGCCGCCGGAGATGGTAGAGAAGTGTTTGTTTGAGACAGGGTTTGGGTTTATGTTTGCCCCGGTGTTCCATCCAGCTATGAAACATGCCGCCCCGGTGCGGCGAGAGATAGCAGTCAGGACGATTTTTAATATACTTGGGCCGCTGACAAACCCAGCCGGTGCGAAGCGCCAGATAATGGGCGTTTTTTCTCGGGAACTGCTTGAGCCGCTCGTTCGTGTGCTGGGAAATCTTGGCACAACAGACCTCATGGTCTTTCATGGCGAGGACGGCCTTGACGAGATAACCATAACGGGCAGGACGTTTGTGTCGGGGTTTAGTGATGGCCAGTTTAAACAGGTTGAAAATATCGAATTTTCCCCCGAAGACTTCGGATTTAAACGCGCAGATATTAAGGCAATTCAGGGCGGTGATAGTTTGGAAAATACAAGAATAACGCTGGATATACTAAAAGGAGACAATCAAGGGCCGTGCCGTGATATTGTCCTGATAAACTCCGCAGTTGGCCTGATGGTCTCAGGCAAAGGCTATGATATAAAAAATGCTGTGCAGGCTGCCACAGACGCCATAGACTCCGGCAGGGCATTTGATAAACTCATTGATGTAAGAAAAGTTACGAACGCGTTATAGATAGATATTACTCATTTTTTTATTCAGTATAATTATTATACACATAGACAAGCCTGTGAATTTAATTTATGATACATTCGCCTTATGGAACATTATAAACCAGCAGGCGATGAGTGTGCCACAGGGGGCATTGAAGTTAGTAAAACGATGGGTTGTGAGGGGTATTGGTTTCGCCATCTGTAATTGAAATGGTGAAATAATAAAAATGATTTAGGAGAGAAAACTGAAAAGAAATAACTTGACAAAAGAGGGGCTGAGATGATATACTATTGGCGATAACGTCTCTAATAACGTCTCTAATAACGTCTCTAATAACGTCTCTAATAACGTCTCTAATAACGTCTCTAATAACGTCTCTAATAACG
>LNQR01000141.1 GCA_001541255.1 Candidatus Magnetominusculus xianensis | reverse complement strand
CATAGACGTGTGCCCACACCGATGATTACCAGATTTTGAAAGATCAGAACCCGCACTCGATGGTGCAAGGTGGCCTCCATGGCCGAGAAGAAGGAATCTACATTAACCACCCGTGGGTGTCAACAGAAAAATGCAGAACCGCTTCTTTTTTTTCCCGCTTGAAAAGACAAACCATAAAATAGAGTGCGGAACCGTGTGGTTAGCCTTGACAGCCCGGGGGGCACCGGTTATCGTCACCCATCGTTGCCGGCCGGGGGGGCGGCCAGCCGGGTTTTTACCCGCTCCCCTTCACTCTTCTCCTGCACAGGGGTTTCCCATGAAAGTTTTTCTCCATGTCGGTTGCGGGGCCAGTCGGCAAGATCAGACCACCCGGGGCTTCAACACCCCTGAATGGCGGGAGTTGCGTTTGGACATCGACAAGAGTGGTGCGCCGGACATTATCGGCAGCATGACAGATATGCCGGCTGTAGCGGATCAGTCGGTGGATGCCATCTTCTCCTCTCACAATGTGGAGCATCTGGCCCCGCACGAGGTTCCGCTGGCGTTGGCCGAGTTCAGGCGGGTGTTGAAGCCGGATGGTTTTGCGGTGATCACCTGTCCCGATTTGCAGGCCATCTGTGCGTTGGTGGCGCAGGATACGTTGCATGAGCCCATCTATTCCACGGTCAAAAAGCCCATCACGGCGTTGGATGTGCTGTATGGCTTTCGGGTGGCGATGGCGGAGGGGGGCAGTTTCATGGCCCATCGGTGTGGGTTTACCCAATCTGTCATGGTCCACACGTTGCGCCAGGCCGGTTTTGCCATGGCGGCCACCAAGCGGAGGGGAGAGCCCATGTATGATTTGTGGGCGTTGGCGGCCATGCGGCCCTTTTCAGGAGACGAAATGCAAAGCTTGGTGTCGGTACACTTTCCGATCCAGGGAGAGGCCAATCTGTGGTCGTGGCCGGCGGCTTGAGCTTTTGATCTTTTCAAACGATTGCGGGGGTCCGGGGAGCGTGGCCCTCCCCGGACCCCCGCGATTGCTTTATCAACAGAGAACGGACAACCCATTGCGATCAATCAGATCCAACAGGCGCAGTGCCGTACCCGACGGCTTTTTTTGCCCCTGCTCCCATTGCTGTACTGTCGTCTTGCCAATACCAAGGAACGCAGCAAACACAGCCTGACTGACATGGTTTTTTGTGCGAATACGCCGGATATCTGCTGCCTCCAGGTACCGTTTTGGCGGCAGGCACAGCGCGTCAATCTGGCGCATGGTGACAGCATCCATTGCACCAACCTTCACCAAATCACGTGCCATCTCGTGGGCAATATCCAAAATTTCACTCATTGTGAAGCTCCATAATCGCACCATTCGCCAACAACGCACCGATTTGCTGCTCCGTGGCAGACAAAAAGTCCCTGGCTGCAAGAGTCAACGCAGCCTCCTCCCTGTCCGTCAGGTTTGCCTTCGCATTTTTCGGAAAGGCGTAGAGAAAAATGATACGGCTTGAATCCGTTCTTCGATAACCAACAACCGTTCGATACCCCCCACTTTTTCCGGTCCCTGCCCTCGCCAATCGCTTTTTGAACAGACAGCCACCCAGATCCGCTTCAACCCTGCCAGCAACTATCTCCTCCGCAGCAGCATACAAAATGGCGTCCGGAATACCCTCTTTCCGTGCCCAACGGTCGAACCACCTGTTTTTGAATATCGCCATTATATCGCTTAGTGATACACTTCGCAATGCCAAACCATTAAATCTTTTTAACAATTGCAGGGGCCTGGGGAGCGTCACGCTCCCCAGTAGGGTGCAGGGGCAAAGCCCCTGCATGTAACGGGCGCGCTTTCCCAAAAGCCCATTTGCGCAGCAAATGGGCGCAGCGCGCCCAAAACGCC
>LNQR01000140.1 GCA_001541255.1 Candidatus Magnetominusculus xianensis | reverse complement strand
GCAGGATTGTTATTACCGCCAACAACAGGGCTAACCAACTACCCCTCTTCCCATACTGACCGCCACCAAATTTTTCGGGGGAACTCCTGGATTTATTTAGTTGTAATACCAAAGTAGAAATGTCCTATAAAAGGCAGATGAGTGTACCCTAAGAGCATGGAGGGTACACTGGTCAAAGGGGACATAATGAAGTTAAACAAGAGGGATTTGAAGAAGTTGCATGTGATGAAGAAAGTGGAAGAGGGGGGTATGAAACAAAGCGAGGCATAGGAGTTGTTAGGGATAAGCGAGAGACAGATAAGGAGGATAATAAAGAGGTTAAAGGAAGAAGGAGCAGTGGGAATAGCGCATAGGTTGAGGGGGCGGGAATCGGTAAGGAGCTATCCGTGGGAGCTGAAGGCGAGGGTAAAAGGAATATATCAGGCGAAGTATAAAGGATTTGGGGCGACATTAGCATCGGAGAAGTTAAAGGAAGTAGAAGGAATAGATATAAGCAAAGAGACGTTAAGGCAGTGGCTGATAGAGATAGGGGAATGGGAAAAGACACGCAAAAGCAGAGCACATAGGCAATGGAGGCAGAGGAAGGGGCATAGTGGAGAAATGGTACAGATGGACGGGTCTCATCATGATTGGTATGAAGGAAGAGGAGCAAAGAGCGTGTTAATGGGATATATAGATGATGCGACATCAGAGGTATATGGAAGGTTTTATGATTACGAGGGGACAATGCCAGCAATGGATAGTTTCAGGAGATACATAGAAATCAAAGGTTTACCGATGAGTATGTACGTGGATAGACATACGACATATAAGTCTAGTGCCAAGGGGTTGGATGAGACAGGAGAGGAGTGTTTGAGTGAGTTTGAGCGTGCATTAAAGGAGTTGGGAGTAGAGCTGCGACATGCTAATTCGCCACAGGCAATAAGGAAGGGTAGAGAGGCTATTCAGGACGTTTCAGGACAGGGTTGTAAAGGAAATGAGGTTAAGGGGAATCAAGAGCAATGAGGAAGCGAATAGTTTTTTAAAGGAATACCTACCAGAATACAACAGGAGATTTAGCGTCAGAGCCATGGATGAGGGCGATTTACATAGGCCGGTACCTGAAGGTATTGACATTAGAAGGGTTCTGTGCATGAAGAGAGAGAGGGTATTGCGGAATGATTTCACCATTGCATATGAAAACAAACTCTATCAGATTTTGGACAAAACAAGGGCTGTAAAAGTCATAATAGAAAAATAGCTTGACGGCACATTGGCGATATCGTACAATGGTATCCTACTGAAATATAAAGAAATAATAGTAGTACCTATGAGGCAAAACAAGCGAATCTCCAGGGTAAGGACGATAAATAAACCAGCGCATGACCACCCTTGGAGAAAGGGCATACAATGCTATCAAAGGAGCAGCCATAAGACGAATGTCTACATACACGATGAAACATAGACAGGAGATAAAAGACTGTAAGGAGGTAATATTGGACTGAATAGACCCGTCCGCTCGTTGGCGGACTACCCGACCACGCGCTTGATGCAACGGACTAAAGGGCAGAGACAGGGTACAAAGAGACAGACGTTTAAACAATGAAAAAGGACGACGGCCTAAAAATAATGCCTTGTTATCTCGCCTGGTTATGGGCTATTATTAACCAATAGGACATTTCTACTTTGCTGTGACACTGGATTTATTTAGCTTGACAAAGTAAATATATTATGTTACTATTATAACACTCTCCTTTACTTCACAACCCCCCTCGTAAGACAGGCCGTGTCCCCCTGCATGGCCTGTTTCTAATTTGCTTTTTTTATTATAGTTATACAGAGTGTTTTATTTATTAACATCTATGGAATGCTAAGAATGTCTTACATATATTATGTTTACATACTGTCAGATTACATTGTTAGCTGCACAATTGCAAAGTGTGATAATGCACCCTGACATGAGGCAAGTAATTCACTTGGCACCGGAAGCAATAAAGAACGTTGACGGTCAGCAGAAGCAGGACTGCGAGATACAGCCTGGCAAGAGGTTGATTTGGAAGATAAGACAAGACCGTTAAAGATAATAATAGTAGGGAACTCGTTATATAGCAAGCAGCCATTTATAGATAAGCGAGCTTATGTCAATAGGTGTGTAAAAATATTCAGTAGTGTCCGGTAAAAAAATAAAAGGATACCCTGCCCGCCGTCGAAGCTGTTAAAATAGGTTTGTGAAGACCAAGCAAAGACGGGAGG
>LNQR01000139.1 GCA_001541255.1 Candidatus Magnetominusculus xianensis | reverse complement strand
CCGCACCTCCGCAGCAGACTCATGCCCCCCTCAAAGAATGGGGGGGGCTGACTGGTTTTATTATGACACAGTCTGTTCGCTGGAATGACAGACAAAAAAATACATAGTGCGTTTGCCCCCTATAACTCTTTTGCATCGTTGGCTTTTATTATCTCCTGTATGTTACAGTACTTCAGGTGACAGGTGTTTTTGTAAGGAAAGAAACAGAGTGATTGTTAATCAAGTTGCAGCGCTGAGGTTTATATTTTATGAAATATGGGGTTTATGGCATGGTTTTTGCTTCTCTCTCTCTCTCTCTCTCTCTCTCTCTCTCTCTCTCTCTCTCTCTCTCTCTCTCTCTCTCTAACCATCATAGCGGCTTTTCGGTAGGGTTCCCCAATATGGAAAACAGGCAATGTCAGTGTTTCCATTATGAGGTGAACTTAATATGTTTCTGAAAACTGCAATTAAACGAAAGGTGCTTCTCTACACTATCGTTATTTTTATAGTGATTTCAATAACATCTTATATTTTCCACAATAATATTCGAGACAGAAGCAAATTAGATAGAACTCCTAAAAAGGTAACAATTGCAAGCGTCAACGACTTACATGCCGCTGTTGTCAATTTAGCCTTCAAAAAAGGGTATTTTAAAGATGAAGGTTTAGATGCAGATATTGTCCAGCACTCTTTTGGTAAAGCCGCTCTTAAAACAATGATAGCAGGAAATGCTGATTTTGCAGCAGTAGCTGAAACACCTGTAATGTTTAGTATTTTAAAAGGTGAAAAGATATACATCCTGTCTTCTATTCAAAATTCAGCAAAAGCAGCTTTCGTGATTGCCCGAAAGGACAGCGGCATATCGACTGTGGACACTCTTAATGGAAAGACGATTGGTATACCTAAAGGTACGACGGGAGATTATTTTTTTTATTTGTTTTGCATGGTTCATGGTATAAAATACAGTGAGCTTAAATTTATAGATAAAAAGCCGGAGGAACTATTAGACGCACTGCTCAGGGGAGAAGTTGACGCCGTATCGGTCTGGCAGCCTTATGCATTGGAAATATTAAAACGTCTGTCTGATAAAGTAACCGTATTCCAAATTGAAGGAATTTATACGGCGACTTTTACTCTTACTGCAAAACAGGAGTATGTCCAAAGAAATCCTGAGATTGTCGAAAGGATTTTGGCTGGACTATATCGGGCAGAACAGTTTATGAGGCAGGAACCTGTGAAATCTCAGGAGATTCTTGCAGATTGTTGTAAGCTTGACATTGCTATGGTTCAGGAACTGTGGGGTGTGAATAATTTTGATTTAACCCTTGACCAATATCTCGTTAATTTATTAGACAATGAAGCACAGTGGGCAATCAGTGAGCATATTGTGGAAACTCACGTAGATGCCGACTACCTGGATTACATATATCTGAGTGGTCTAAAGAAGGTTAAACCTTATGCAGTCAGCATAATTAAGTAGGCGGTATGAAAATTAAAACAAAGATAAGTGTGATAGTTTTAATGCCATTTGTAGCGTTAGCTGCTGTAATAGCTACGATTTTATTTTATTCATCTTACGAGAAGAAATTTGAAAGACAACGCACGGCTGCTATCGAATTAGTAAAAAATACCTTTGATACCGTAATTATTACCAATGATATATTGATAAACGGCAGAAAGCGCGGCATACATCAATTGGAATCGATAAACAGTTCTATATCTCAGTTGTTTTCCGAGTTAAACTTGAATGGTCAATCACAGAGGGATATGGTAAAGGGCATAGCCGCGGACCACAAAGAGATAACTCATCTGTGCATAGTTTATTATAATATCTTTTTAGAGCAAAAGGACGCCGCCCTACAATCCACTGAATATATTAACCGGAGGAACATTGTTAGTGATCAATTATTGCTGCAGGCTTATTCTATTGTAATAAGAACATTATATCTCAGAGATATTGTTGAACAGAAGGAAAAAGAACTAACTAACAGGATGAGTACTTTTATTATATCTATGATTGGACTGCTTGTAATAACTGTTGGGTTTGTTTCAATCAAATTGGGCAGGGATATTATAGATGGACTAACAAAACTGCAAAAAGGTATAGAAACCATCTCTGCCGGTAATCTCAATTATATAGTTCCTAATGAGATACCTGACGAGATAGGCATATTAGCAGCGCATTTCAATAAAATGTCTGTAAAACTTAGAGAAACTTATATGGAGCTGAAAAATGAAATAGACAAACGAAGAATGAGTGAAATGGATCTGAGAGACAGCAATACTAAGCTCAACATGGCGCTTGAAGCCGCTCATATGGGCGATTGGGAATTGGACTTAATCGATGGCTCGTCCACACACCGTTCTTTGAAGCATGATCAGATTTTTGGATACAAGAAGCCATTGCCGCACTGGAATTTTTCTTTATTTTTGGAGCATGTACATCCAGATGATCGAACTCGCGTGGAAAAGTCTTATTATGAAGCGGCCAAAAATAATCAGGATTGGAATTTCGAATGCCGCATAATTCGCGCCGACAATGAAGAGAGTTGGATTTGGGCGGGAGCTAAAAGTATAATGGATGCCTCAGGTAGTCCTGTGCAAATGATTGGGTTGGTGCAGGATATAACCGAGAGAAAGACATTAGAGACAAAACTGGATAATATTCGACTTCAACTCCAATCGATAATAGACAGTACGAGCGCCGTCGTTTTTCTTAAAGATATACAAGGAAGATATATTTTTATAAATAGCCGGTATGAGATGCTTTTTCATCTGACTAAGGAAGGCATCGTAGGTAAGACCGACTATGATATCTTTCCTAAGGAGTTTGCCGATAGTTTCAGGGCAAATGATATGGAAGTGGAAAAAAAGAACGAGTCTTTGCATTTTGAAGAGATAGTGATGCATGACGATGTTTTGCACACGTATATTTCTGTGAAGTTCCCTATGCTTGATACAAAAGGGAATATATATGGTGTATGCGGGATAGCTACCGACATCACCGACCGTAAAAGAATGGAAGAGGAACTGAAGATATTAAATAAAAATCTTGAGTCAATGGTGGTAGAAGAGACTCAGAAGAGACGGCAAAATGAACAGATGTTAATCCAACAATCTAAGATGGCGGCAATGGGTGAGATGCTTGGACTAATTGCCCACCAATGGAGGCAGCCACTAAACGCAATAGCCTTAACAGTACAGGACATGAAAGATGCATATGCCTACGGCGAGCTTAACGAGGAGTATATAGAAAGAACTGTCGATATGACGATAGTGCAAACCTCGTTTATGTCAAAAACGATAAATGATTTCAGAGATTTTTTCAAGCCATCGAAGGAAAAATCAAAGTTCGATGTGAAAACAGCCATAGAGGAACTCCTGTCGATGTTTGGAACGCTGTTTAAGAAAAGCGATTTAGAGATTTCTCTGAGAGCAGACCAAGGCGCAGGGTTGATAACACTCGGATACCCCAACGAGTTTAAACAGGTGATACTAAACATTCTGAACAATGCCAGCGATGCTGTTGTTTTAAAAAGACAATCCGACACTTCACTACAAGGGCTGATAGAAATCGCAATCGGCACAGAAAAAGATAAGGTAATAGTATCGATAAGAGATAACGGTGGCGGTATACCAGAGAATCTGATGGAAAGAATCTTTGAAAACTACTATACGACCAAGGATAAGGGCTCAGGAATTGGACTCTATATGTCTAAAACAATTATAGAGACTAACATGGGTGGCAGCCTTACGGCAAGAAATGTTGACGCAGGGGCAGAGTTTTTAATTACCCTTGCCCTGTAGCAAATTCGAACAAATTTGGGACACATCATTTTACCCCATTTTTGTGACGCAGGCCCTTATCTCATTCAAGATTTCAGGGCAAACGCATTTGAAAAATCAGGCAGGAATTGCCTATCATTTGGCTCTGATCGATGGTTTCCTGGATTCCCGCTTTCCAGACTGTGTCATAATAGCACCCCCCTTTCTTTTGAGGGGTGGGCGTAGCGGCTAGGCAGCTGGGGTA
>LNQR01000138.1 GCA_001541255.1 Candidatus Magnetominusculus xianensis | reverse complement strand
TACGGTAACTCAGGACAGCCTGAATAGTTTCACGCTTACCGTTACAAAGGCAGGCTCAGGTACGGGTACGGTCACGGCCAGCACAGGCACTCTCACATGGAGCGGCAATTCGGGTGCTGGGTCATACTCCACAGGAACGGCTGTATATCTGACGGCAGCGGCTGGTACTGGTTCGACATTCGCGGGCTATACGGGATGCGATACGACATACTCAAACGGTTGTTACGTTTCTATGTCATCATCAAAATCCGTAACTGCCACGTTCAGTGGCGGCGGTAAACGCACCCTGACGGTTGTAAAATCTGGATCAGGCTCCGGCTCAGTAACGGCATCTACCGGTACTCTATCTTGGAGCGGCAACACTGCTATCATAACATACAACTCCGACACACAGCAGGTAACTTTGACGGCAGTCCCAGGTTCAGGCTCGACGTTTGAATCATGGACTGGATGTGATTCCCTCTATAACACCATGTGCGGTCTTTCGATGACCACAGACAAGACTGTTACAGTCTCATTCAAAGTCAACCCTAAGGCCAAGCAAAGCAAGTTTGACTTCGACAACGACGGCAATTCAGACATCTTGTGGAGAGACAAGGTATATGGATATAACGTGGCGTGGCTGATGAACGGCGCGACCGTAAAAAGCGCGAAATACCTCGATAGCGTTACAGACCCATCGTGGACAATTGCCGGTGCAGGACGCTTCAATCAGGACAATCAGACCGGTATCCTTTGGAGAAATCAAATGACCGGTACTACAGCCATATGGCTTTACAACGGTACTGTATCAAGCGGCGGCGCTCAACTGGGTACTATATCAGACATAACCTGGGATATTGTCTCTGCCGGAGATACAGACAGCGACGGTAACAGCGAAGTGATATGGAGAAACAATACCAATGGGTATCCAAGTGGAAAATCGAGAAGTCAGTCGCGACTTCAATGGTGCTGCTGCCGACATTCAGCGATACGAACTGGAAAATCGCAGGAACGGGGGATTTCTATGGCGACAACACGGTATCAATCCTCTGGCGCCACAAACTCTACGGTTATAACGCCCTCTGGCGTATGAGCGGCGACAGCGTAAGCAGCACAGAGTTCATGCCGACATTGTCTGATGTCAACTGGGACATCGCTGCCACAGGAGACTACAACAGCGACGGCATCACAGATATAGTATGGCGGCATAAGACCTCTGGTCAGAATGTAATATGGCTGATAAACGGAGTCTACGTAACAGACATGGTAACACTGCCCACGCTTTCAGATTTGAACTGGGAAATCGCA
>LNQR01000137.1 GCA_001541255.1 Candidatus Magnetominusculus xianensis | reverse complement strand
GTTTGTTGTCATACTCAATAGTGAAATCATTCCTCAAAACCCTCTCACTCTTCATGCACAGAACTCCTCTAATGTCCATACCTTCCAGCGGTCTATGTAAATCACCCTCATCCCTAGCTTCTACGCTAAACTTCTTGTTGAATTCAGGTAAGTACTCCTCCACAATGTCCTCTTTCGCCATTTGTACCCTCTTTCCTTAGCACAAATTGCCTCTCTTTTTAGAACATTTCTACTTTGCTACAATAGGACATTTCTATTTTGGTATTACACTATTGTCAGATTAATGTTATAATCATATGCAAGTCTGCCTGTTCTTTTGTAAGCTGGTTTGCCTGAACAGGCCAGACAGTCGGTAACTATGGAACATTTAGGGGAACATTTAGGGAAATCCATGTTTTTCGCTGGGATTGCAATTGCCGCGCTGGGTGTCGTGCTGGGTAAAATACCATTTCTGGAAAAACTTCCCGGTGATATCGTTATTCACAAAAAAAACTTCAGTTTTTTCTTTCCCCTTGCCACAAACTTGATATTAAGTGTGCGGCTTTCAATAATTTTATATCTGACAGGCCGGAAATGCCGGAAATGCCAGATATAAAAGTTGGCAGATATACCGTTTACCCGATTAAGGGCGGATGTTTCAGTCTTGACGGCGGGGCACTATATGGTATAATCCCCAGACCGCTATGGGAGAAGACTTCACCGCCGGACTCAGTTAATCGTATACGGGTAGAGCTGCGAAGTCTGCTGCTGTCAGGCAACGGCAGAAATATCCTAGTTGATACAGGTATGGGGATAGATTGGCCTGAGAAATCAAGGAAAATTTATAACTACACCTACTCAGTTAATCCGATTGTGGAATCTTTAAAGACACACGGGTTCACTGCCGAAGATATTACAGATGTGGTACTAACACATCTCCATTTTGACCATACCGGAGGGGCAGTTGCACTTGAAAACGGCCTGCGCCTGCCTCAGTTTCCACGTGCATCATATTATATTCAGAAAAAGCAGTTTGAGTGGGCATTAAAACCCTCTGACAAGGACAAAGGCAGTTTTATAGAAACCACATTTATGCCGCTTATGGAGGCAAAAACCCTGACCTTACTTGACGGCTACACAAAATTAGACGACGAAATCGAGTTATTAGTCTTTAACGGTCATACAAGGTCTCAACAACTTGTCAGGGTATTCAGCGGTGATACCTCAATTTTTTATGCAGGCGATCTTTTCCCGTTTGCTTACCACTTTAAACCGCCATGTATTATGGCATATGACCTTGACCCCCTTGTAACGCTCAGAGAAAAGGACGAAATCCTAAGGCGGGCTTACAAAGAAGGCTGGATTGTGTTCTTTCAGCATGACCCTGAAAACACTGCCGTAACCATCGGGAAAAATGAAACAGGCTTCACTGTAAAAGATACGATTCAGATTGTTCGGACTTAAAATCAGCCGTTGTATAATCTATCAGGCCTTTATTGATGATGGATTCTTATGTTAGACTATAGCAGCACAGCGCTTGGAGGAATAGTTATGCTTGGTTTTAAATACATAAAATTCGACCCGATGGTATATGTCATCCATTATAAGAACGGAAAGGTTATACGTGAGGGCAGGGGGCTGTCGTTTTTTTACTTCGCGCCGAATTCCTCCATTGTGGCAATCCCCCTTGGCAGCAACGATATGCAGTTTATCTTTAACGAATCCACTGCTGACTTTCAGACTGTTTCAATTCAGGGGCAGATAGTCTATAAAATAGAAGACTCCAGGCAGCTTGCCGAACTGCTTGACTTCAGTGTTGACGAAAAAGGCAGCTATAAAAATAAAGACCATGAAAAACTCAATCAGCGTCTTGTTTGCGAGGCACAGACAGCTACCTCTGCCTTCATACAGGGGCTTACGTTGAGAGAGTCTATCAGGAGCGCAAAAAAGATTGAAGAGAAAATCATTACCGGTCTTAAGGCGTCAAATGCAGTCTCTATACTTGGCGTTACCCCGTTGAGCGTGAATATCCTTGCTGTGCGGGCAACCCCTGAGATGGAGCGCGCACTTGAGGCAGAAACCCGCGAGGCCCTTCAGCAAGAGGCCGACCACGCCATTCATGAGCGAAGACATAATGCGGTAGAACAGGAGCGTATAATCAAAGAAAGCGAACTCAATACAGAAATAGCCGTCGAGGAGAAAAAGAAACAAATCACTGAAAAGAAAATGGAGGCGGAAATCCTCATCGAACAAAACAAAAGACGCATTCGCGAGATGGCAATGGATGCCGATATTGCTGTTGAGACACTTCGAAAATCACTCATTGATATTAAAGTAGAAAACGATAAAAAAGAGGCCGACTCACAAGGCTATACCCTTACCGCCACACTCAGCCCATATAAGGACATGGACTGGAGAATCCTCTCGGCTATCAACAAAGACGCCCTTGACCCGCGACTCAATATTGCACTGGCCTTCAGAGAGCTTGCCGAGCGTGCTGAGAAAATCGGCACGCTGAATATCTCTCCAGACCTGCTTGAGAGCCTCTTAAACGCCAAAAACAAGAAATGACAGCCGAGTACGCCGTCATAGTAAAGACCAGGACAAGACTTGAACACCTCATAGACAGATTCAACACGCGCCGGCAGGGGAAGTTTTACATTGAACGCGCAGGCGGCAATTTCTCTGACTACGAAGCCGAACACGATACGTACTACTCATCGCTTGAGACAGTGCAAACCAGCCTTGAGCGCGTGATTAAGACAAAGACCATAGAGCGGTCGTTTCTGCCCACGTATTTGTTTTCTGAAAGGGACATAGTTGTCGTTGTCGGGCAGGACGGCCTCGTTGCCAATACTGCAAAATATGTAGGGGGGCTGCCTATTATTGGTGTAAATCCAGACGCCGGGAGATATGACGGGGTGCTGCTGCCGTTTCATCCGAATAATTTTCTGAAGGTGTTGGAAGTTGTAGCTGCGGGGCGTCTCTATTCATTTAAGGATGTGACAATGGCTGAGGCAAAACTAAACGACGGGCAGCGGCTCATTGCCTTCAACGATCTTTTCATCGGGGCTGCCTCACATGTGTCGGCAAGGTATGAGATTTCCCAGGGCAGTGTGCGTGAGCAGCACTCATCAAGCGGGATAATTGTCTCAACCGGTGCGGGGTCAACGGGGTGGCTGAGTTCGATAATTAATATGACTGCGGGTGTCACAAGCAAATTCTACGGCGGCACGGCGCTTGCCCCACGGCGGTTTGATTGGTCTGAGGATGTGCTGGTCTATATAGTAAGGGAGCCGTTTATAAGTAAGACCTCACAGGCATCGCTCATTGCCGGTGAGATAACAAATACCAACCCGCTGATTGTTGAGTCCCATATGCCGACAAACGGCGTCATATTCAGCGACGGGATAGAGGGCGATTTTCTAAAATTCAACGCCGGGGCATCGGCAGCAATAGGGCTCTCAGCGGGGAAGGCACGGCTGGTTATGCCGCAAATATATTTGCAAGAAAACAGGAGAGCTCACTTTGGAAGAGAAAAAAAGTCCTGACGCCTTAATTGGCTGTCTATTAGGTAGCGCCGTAGGGGATGCCCTGGGGCTGCCGATGGAGGGATTGTCAAGACAGCGGCAGTTGAAAATCTTTCCTGATATCGATTCATATCACTTCTTTTTTGGCAAGGGGATGATATCCGACGACACAGAACATGCCTGCATAACTGCCCAGGCATTGATAGCCGCACGGCAGCGTGACGCATTATTTGACGAAAGGGCATTCACCGCATCACTTAGCAAGAGGTTGAGGCTATGGCTGCTGATGCTCCCTGCTGCAACTGGATATGCCACACTCAGGGCAATACTCAAGCTATGGCTTGGATTCAAACGCAGCGGTGTGTACTCAGCCGGTAACGGCCCTGCAATGCGAAGCCCCATCATTGGTGTACTCTTATGTGATGACCCGGACAAAATGAAGTCACTGGTATATTTATCCACAATAGTAACACACACCGACCCGAAGGCATACGATGGTGCCCTGGCCGTAGCCCTGGCTGCTGCTATGGCGTCTAAACATATTGACGACCCCCGTGAGTACCTAAGCAGACTCGATGGGTTGATAGATAACCATGATTTTAAGAAAATGATTAAGACAGCCGCTGAGAGTGCCGGTCAAAGTACGGAGGATTTTGCTGCCGCCATGGGGTTGGGCTCTGCGGTTAGTGGTTATATCTATCATACAGTTTTAATGGTGCTGCACACATGGTTCAGGCATCCGGCGGACTATAAAACCGCTATCACGGCCGCTATACGATGCGGCGGTGATACAGATACAGTGGCGGCCATACTTGGCGGGATTATTGGGGCAAGGGTTGGCAAGGCCGGTATCCCTGATGAGTATATCCAGAGTCTTTATGAGTGGCCTGTGACGCCCGGGTGGATTGAACGGCTTGGCATAGCACTTTCTGAGACAGCAGGCCCCAGCAGCCCCCCAGAGTTTTCATATATCGGGAAGTTCATCAGAAATATCGCATTCATTGCCATTGTCTTATTTCATGGGTTCAGGAGGTTATTTCCACCGTACTGAAGGCTATGCAGTACGAAGTGAATGACGTTTTATATTAACCCTGTACTATTGGTCAGTATTAAATGTGTGTAGAGGGGGATATGTCAGGAGGTGTACTGATATTTGGGTTGTCTCACGTGGGGCTTAGGATTGCTGAAATTCTCAACGACACCGGCGCTAAGGTCTTTGTGGCTGCTGACGCCAGACAACAGAGCGCAGTCCTGCATGGCAAGGCAATAGAGTTGGTTTTCTCAGGGAGATGCGACCTTGCTGCCTTGAAAACGATTGATTTAACCCCATATGAATCTATTGTCCTGCCGGGTGAAAACGAGCTTTTTAACTTGCAGGCTGCCCTCTTCATTAGAGAAATTAATCCGGACATCAGGATTGTTGTCAGGCTGTTTAATTTGAACCTTGGAAGAAAACTTGAGGCCAGTATTAAAAACATCAGGGTACTCAGTGTATCTGCTGCCGCCTCATCATCTTTTGCGACATCGGCGCTGATTGAAAGACCCATCAGGTCATTTAAGATAAACGGATTGATAATGGTGACATATAAAGTAAAGGGCAGCGCATTCGAGGGTAAGACAGTCCTGGATATTGAAAGCGCACGGGATATTAAGGTTGTCGCTGTTAATGATATCGTCTTTCCTAATGTCCTGGCCGATAAAGCCACGATAGCTGCCGATGACGATTTGGTCTTGTTCTCGACATATGCAACAGCAAAAGAGGTTTCCGGGGTCAGACAATCAGATGCCCGCCACCACACGGTTAAAAGACACCGGAGCAGTTTATTTAACCGCTGGCAAATCGACACGGTCTTATTATATACGCTTCTGGCATTGATAGGGATTGCGGCGTTTTCCGTGTCTTATTTTCATCATTCAGAGAGACTTTCCCTTGTTGATTCCCTGTATTTTGTAATCACGGTGTTAACGACCGTTGGGTTTGGGGATATAAATCTAAAGGACTCTGCCTTGGGGGCAAAGGCAGTTGGGATGATTTTAATGCTTTCCGGGGTTTCTTTGTCTGCGATACTGTTTGCGATTATCACAGGGGGATTGATAAAGAAACGCCTGGAGTTGTTTATGGGAAGAAAAAGGATGGGCTTAAAGGGCCACATCATTCTTTGCGGCTTTGGCGATGTAGGAGTCAGGGTGTTTGAAGACCTCATAGCGCTCAACGAAAAGGTGCTGGTAATAGAGAAAAACCCAGAAAATAAATACATACAGATACTCAGGCAGAGCAATGTACCATTTATAATTTCAGACGCCGCACTGGAGGAAACCCTGCGCCTTGCTAACCTAAGACATGCTAAGTCTATCATATGCGCCACAGATGACGATATGAAAAACCTTGAGATTGGTCTGAACGCCAGAGCTGTGAAGTCACATATGCGCGTGGTGCTGAGAATCTTCGACAGTGAATTCGCTCAGATGATTCAAAAGCACTTCAATATCCATGTAGCCCTGAGTTCTGCTGCGATTGCCGCCCCGACCTTTGCCTCGGCATCGGATGTTGAACATGAATCAGCTAATATGGAAATCCACGCCATTATCAATGTTCATGGACAGAGGCTGGCAATTGCCGCATATGGAAAAGACATACAGGGAAATGCCGCAAACGGTAATATAATACCCTTATTCTTTGTAAATAATAACGGAGAGATTTCCTTCAACACAATTGGCTTATCCCAATGGGACAAACTATACTGTATGATCAAATGGGGTGGAAACAATGCGTAACTCTATGTCAGCGCTTCGGCGCCCTCGGCGCTGTTCAACTTCCTGACACACTTAGGACATCCTAAAGGATAACATACACTACAGAAGGACTTTCCACACTTACTGCACTCGCTATAACACTTCTTACATACTATATGAAGAGCATCATCACATATATAGTATGATTTATCAGGGGAAAAGCAGTACTCGCATGGGAGTGTATCAAGCCTCTTTAGAATTGGATTGTATGAAATAGGGAATTCCCTCACGCCTTTTCGTCTGTTTATGCTTATTAGGAAAACAGGTGTGGCCGATGTTATTCTGACAGCCGATAGCAGTTCTGTCTTTACGGTTAGAGCAAATTTCGAGATAAGGTCCTGGGTCTTCCATTTAAGTTCTGTTTTTATTGCATTAATCTTATCCTCTGTCTTGGTGGCAGTGTCATCACTGCCCTTTCTCTGCTCTCGCAGCCTGGCCTCAGTAATCATCGCATCATAATAATCTGTGACTCTTTCAATGTTGCGGTTGAGCCGTCTGTTGAGGCTTCTTATCATATCCGTAAGTTCTGTCCTTATTATTGATTCCAATGATTTATGGGCTGCCTGCAGTACTATATGTTTCGTGCCCTCAAGCTGGTCTTTGGAGTTTCTCTCTGTGAGTTCACCTAAGACATCAATCACTGCATTCGCACCTCCTTCAATTACAGAGGTTGAAAGGTTAGATTCATTAATCAGCAATTGAACAATGCCTTCTTTCTTTTCGTCAGAAAGGGCTGTGTACTTGAAGAACAATAGCAGATAGGAAATAATCTTTATCCCGGTATCCTTATGTTTGAAGACGGCATTGTTAAGAGTAATCTTTCCGGGGAGCATCGCTATTACCTTTTCATTGGATACCTGCTGAGGCGTGATAGTTACCTGTGAGAGTTTGCCCTTGCCCTCAAAAAGTCCTGAGAATCTTTCAAACAATTCTGAATCATATGTAAGGTGTTTCGTGTCCTCTGTGTCTGTACCTGGGTGCAGACACAGATGTGTAAGCTCTGGTATCGCAAGGGTCTCGGCAATCTGAGGGTTAGCTAAAACGTCAATACATTGACCATAATCCTCAATCACTGCTCCCTTATGGACAAGTATGTCCTTGACTATGTCACCGAGCGCCCTTGTCATAACTCGAAATCCTCTGCGAATATCTCTGTACCCAGGGCTTTGGTATTGATATATGCCTCCTTTGCCCTGAGAAGGTCATCCCCTATCACATCAAACCCCTTCTTAAGCTCTTCCTTAGTGCTGCTTTTGATCCAGAGGTCCATAACTATGTCCTCAAAGTCTTTATCATCGGCATAATGTCCCATTATTGGCTCTATTTCACCCACTACCAGCTCGAACATATTTATCTTAGAATCAAGAATGTCCAGAATATAGCTTTCAATTGAGTCTCTTACGGCAAGATTGAAGATGAAGACATCCCTTTCCTGACCAATCCTATGAAGCCGCCCTATACGCTGCTCTATGCGCATAGGGTTCCACGGCAGGTCATAGTTTATCAGGGTATTGCAAAACTGCATGTTTCGTCCCTCTCCTCCCACCTCAGTACAGACCAGTACCTTTACCTCATTCTTAAACCTATTGATTGCTTCGTCCTTCTGCCTGTTGCTCATCTTGCCGCTGAATGTTACAACTGTCATCTGATGCCCCTCAAGCAAGCCGGTTATGTAATCCATGGTCTTCAAATATTGAGTGAATACGACCTTTTTTTCAGCAGGGTTATTTTGCATTATTTCAATCAGCGCCTTTCCCTTACTGAGATATGGGAGGTTCTCAATCGACGCCATAAGGCAGTCAATCTCATCGGCGTTTTCGGTATTTTTCATATTGGCAAGCGTGTTTCTTAAGGCAAACGGGCTGCTGCCTGCCTGCATGATAAGCGTATTTAAAACCATCCGGTTGAGCTTATCACTAGTGAACCACTTTCTTAAAAGTGTTGATATGCCGTCATATATCTCTTTTTCAAGGTCAGAGGGATCGACTATGATGGTAGATGCAAACCTCATCGGCAGCTTTGCGTCCACAAGGCTTCGGGTATTTCTTATCATAACATCCCTAAGAAGTTCCTGTAACTTCTCCTTGTTTATGGGCATCCGCTGGTTTCCTTTTTTCACATATTCCTGCTTGAACATTTTTTCTGTCTTGAACTGACCAGGCTTAAGGAGTGTTATCAGGTTGAACAGCTCTATCAGATTATTTTGTACCGGTGTGGCGGTTAATAAGAATATGAACTTCTTCTTGAGTTGATTTACCAGCTTCCATGAAAGTGTGTTTCTGCTCTTAAGATGATGGGCTTCGTCAACAACGACGAGGTCGAAATATTTTCCCGTTACAGTCTCGAAATGTCTGACGCTCTTTGCGGTATTGATAGAGGCTATGATAAGTTTATTGCCCCAAAAATTGTCCGGCTCATCAAGCGTTGCAAGCTCATCAGTCGTAATAAAGTCTATATCGAACTTAGTACTCATCTCCTCTTTCCATTGAGAGACCAACGCTGCCGGTGTAAGAATGAGTATGGTTTTGACCATTCCACGCAAGAGATATTCCTTTATCAATAATCCCGTCTCTATTGTCTTTCCCATCCCCACCTCATCGGCAAGCAGTACCCGGCCCTTGAATTGCTTTAGCACCTTTACCACCGTCTCGGTCTGATACCAGAACCGTTCAATGCCCTTTACGGTATTTAGGCAGAGCAGTTCATCATAACTTCTTTGGATGGACAGATAGTTGTAGTCTATCCACAAGAGGGTCTCGTCTATTTCAGCCGGATTCAGTTCATGGAAGCCCCTCTCCATGGCTTCCGTAAATGTTGGAATATCTATTGATATGGAATAGTTCGCCTTAACAGAAGTTTGAGATTGAGCGGGTATGTGCGGCTGAACTGGTTTCTTGTTCAGCACACCAACTTCAGGCTTGGCTTTCACTATAATTTTTTTATTCCTCTCTCTAGTCCTTATTTGCTTCAAAAGTGTCGATAATACCTTTTTGGAGTCAAATTCTTCATAGTAAATATCTTTTTGTTTTTTACTCAGGTCGAGCGCAGTCCAATACAGCTCTTTTGCCTTGTCAATTCTGCCATCAGTCAGTTCAATCTCACTCAGCATTACACAATGCAGCCATATCTGTCGTACAGACATGGACTTCTGCAGCCACTTCCTTGCAACATCATATGATTTCATATTGAAATAAGTTAGCCTGATAATGCTGTTATAGAGGTGTTCGTCATCTGGAAACTCCGACAGCAACTCTTCGAGGCAATCGTATGCCTGTTTGTACTGTTTCTTTTTCAGGAATATCTCAAACGACTTATGTTTTTCTTGATATGTCTTATTAGTCATTGTTTTCTTGCCGTATATTTAAGTTAAATCGACCGCTTGAAAAAGCCTCGGAATTCAGTTCCTTAACCCTTTAAAATCATCTGGTTAGTCTTTGAGCGTGTCTCACCGATTGGCGTTACCCTTATCGCTGGTTTGTCATGCACAGGGCATTTGTTTTCACAGATGCCGCAGCCGACACATAGCTTCGTATCCAAAATAGGGCGCTTGAATCTCTTGAGTGTCCCGTCCCTTAGTCTTAGTTCCTCTTCCTTAAACCATATCGCCTTTGGCGATGTCGGACACACCTCCTCACACACGATACATTCAATATTCATCGACCAGGGCAGACACCGGCCATGGTCATAAAACGCGGTGCCAATTTTAGTAGGCTTTATGTCAGGTTTCTTTCCTATCTTCTTTTCTACCGTAAGCGGCATAATTGCCCCCGTCGGGCATACGTGCCCGCATAGGACGCAGTTGTGTTCGCAGTAGCCTATCTTATTGTGCAAAACAGGACTCCACAACCCCTCAAAGCCGCCTTCTAAGAGTGCCGGTTGAAGCACGTTTGTCGGGCATACCCTCATACACTGACCACATTTAATACAGCGCCGTAAAAAATCCTCTTCTTCAATTGACCCGGGCGGGCGAATCAGAGCGCTTTGCGGCAAGCTCTTTCCATTAACCGAACTTCTCATCATTGGGAACAGCACCGCAGCACCTACTACTGTCTCTATTATTCTGCGCCTGCTCACGTCAACCGGACGGTGAACAGAGCTTGCCTCTGCTGACAAGCCGTAGTGAATCGCCCCCTCCGGACATTGCTCTATACAGGTCATACACAGGTGGCATTCGCTGTATCTTATCTGCCCCTGCGGCTCACACCCACCGTGGCAATATCTCAGGCACCTCTGGCAGTCCGTACATTTGTCAACATCACGGCGAATTCGCAGCACAGACGCCATAGACAATACCCCCATCAGCGCCCCCAAAGGACACAACACCCTGCACCAAAACCGCGTTATAAACCTATTTGCTGCAAGTATCAGCAGAAATATTGCCGACACCAGCACCCCTCCAATAAATAACGGCTGCTTAATGTAAATCCCCCCTGATATGTAACTGACTGCCGGATATATGCCAACAGCAAAGGAACGCGTCAACAGGGCGATAGGGTCTAAAAGCCCCACTTGCAAGGCGCCAAACAGTGCCAATACGCAAAGCGCCGCAAGCACATAGTATTTTATCCTGTACAAGTCCCTGTAGGCATTAGTCCTGTAGTCGTCCACCGCACGACGCTTGTTAAACACATGGCTAATCCACTGGTTTAATATGCCAAACGGACACACCCACGAACAGAAGAACCGTCCAAAAAATATCGTTGGAATTATTATCAGAAGTGAAAGCGCAAGCCCCTTATATACTGTAAAACTCGTGAAAAATGCCGCGACGGCAACAAGCGGGTCAAGCTCCAAAAACAGTGGCGTCTCATACCCTTTCATATGCCGGAAGTCTGTTATATAAAGTAATACCAGAAACAGGGTGAAAAAAAATACAGAATATGCCCGCCTCACGTTTACAAGCGTTATGAGTTTCTTTGACGGTTTCATACAGAAAACTCGGCAGGGTTAAGGGATTTCCAGTCCGATGTGCCAACGCCGCGATGCTCTGCCATTTGAATATACGGTACATCGGCGGCCTTTAAATCAAGAAATGACAGGGTGTATGTATCAATAGCAACATCATCAGCGCCGACGATTATTGTATCCCCCTGCGCCACGTCTGAGATACTGCCCCCGGTCGGGCCGTTTGTCTTCAGGACTCGTGTTGCGTCCATTACCGTTAACGTCGGTCTTACAGCGGCGGCAATGTCTGAGATAGAGACATTGATGTCCTGATGGAGACGGTTTCTTTGTCCACCAAGTGTGCCGTACAAGTTTTTCATAGAAAAGGTACACTTGCTTAAGGAATGATGCTTTGCAACAGGGATATTTATTACCTTATCGACCTGATGAAAGAAGGCTGATACGGGCCAGATTTTTAAGAGTTCACCCTTTAGGTCAGTGTCGAGGAAATCGTTGTCAGTGGTGAATTTCACCTTGCCGCCTGACTTTGAGACGGCTGCCTCTATCCCTGAGCGCGCAAAACTCCTGTACGGGTCGTTTATTGATACATCTGTGACCCATACAGAGGACGCCCTGGCCTCGATACAAAGCCGTACTACGGCGGCAACGACATCGGGATTGGTATTTGCGGCAAGTTCAGGCTGTCTGTCCCAGCCTACGTTTGGTTTTATCAGAACTTTATCTGAGGGCTTGATGAACTGCCCGATGCCGCCAAGTTTATCAACAGCCGCCCGTACCATTTTACCGGCGTCCTTGCCGTGTACGATGGCAAGTTTGGGCAGGGCAGCAGAGACATCTGTAATACGATAATTTTTGAATGTATAGATTTTATTATTTCTTCTACTGACAGGTTCCCCTGAGTGAAAGACGAGGGCTGCCGCGCCGCAGGCTGCTGAGGCCGCCGCCGCTGTTGTGAGTTTTATCAGAAACTCCCTGCGGCTAAGTCTGCGTGCCTTGTCATTTAGCTTAGAGGGCATACGCGTAGTTAAGCTGTTATCTGTTCTGCTGGCCGGATTGCGTGTTATCTCTCGTTTGAAAGGAAAACCGCACGACACGCTGCTTTTCTCCACGCCTTTCAAACACGAAAAATAAATCGTAGGGGGCTGCCTTATATATGTTTAAGATACCAGTATATGCAGTGCCTGCCTTTGAAAGGGGCATGTTTCTCCTTGGCAGAACGCCTGCCACTTCATATGTTACCCCAATGTCGGCAATATCTGGTACATCTCTGCCAGAGGCATCTCTCAGGTCAAACGTGGTCTGGTTAGGTCCTACAGCAGGCAGATTGTCTGCACGCACAGCCATTGTCACCTTATAGCCATCTACATAGCCGGTCATTACCAAGTTCTCAGCCGATGCAGCCGACGCCACAAGTAACGCTGTCAGAACAAGCATGCACCTTGCAGCCATACAGATATGTTGAAGTCCAGTGTGGTTGTCTCTCAGCATTGCTCAAGTATAACATTTTTCAATAAAATTATTCTAAGAAGAAAAAAGGTACCGCAGGGCAATCGCATTAGAAACTTACACCCGCTAATCCCTCTCCTGGATTCCTGCTTTCCAGACTGTGTCATAATAGCACCCCCCTTTCT
>LNQR01000136.1 GCA_001541255.1 Candidatus Magnetominusculus xianensis | reverse complement strand
CGGTTGAGCCAAATTGATGATATTTGGGCTGGATATCTTAACCAGAAATGAGCTATGATTATTAACTGGATAGGACATTTCTATTTTGCTAAGAATAGGACATTTCTACTTTGCTGTGACATTAATCTGACAATAGTTGACAGTCTATGACGCGTTATGATACCTTGTATACATTGGTAAATCAAATACTTAGACAATGGGAGTGCATGGGGTTCTGGTGTCCCTCCCGGACTTCAAATCCGGTGTTTCCTGCCAAAAGCGGGAAGGGTGGGTTCGATTCCCACACACTCCCGCCATAATAAACATGCGGGGTTGCAGAGAATCCATATCATCATTTAATCACCCTTAGATTACCGTTTGAGTTTGCACTGTGCCCAAATTGTGCCCGTAAGTTTTTTTCTGTGCCCATGTGCATATCGTAAACCTTAGCTGCCGCCTCAATCAGGTCGCTCTCATTTATTATGTTAATGCGGTTAAATACGGACGTGGTTTTATGAGGGGTGTCTGCCGGTAGGCGGAGAAAACATCCTCTTGAGTGCAGATAATTCTCTGCTGATTGTGGCATTGCTTGCCCCCTCTTCGTTTCGTACTACGATGTACTTCTTAACCAAGTCGGTTCTTATATTTATTACCCAATAGTCTTTGAAATACATTGATAAGTGTTTTACACTCAACTGTGCCCTATCAAGCGATTTCCTGCCGTTCATTTTGTAGTCGGCCAATAAGTCATCAGCCAGCTCTTCAAACCGAATACGTTCAACCTTAAACCCTGTAAACTTCCCCTCAGCAATAGCGCCTTCCCGAAGTTTAAGTAATCTTTTGGCATCGGTCTCTTTAGATGAGTTTGCGCTTTCACGGTATGGCTTGCCGCCACGATAGTACTTAATCCAGTAAACATCTCCTCTCTTATAAATACTGCCCATCTTACGTACCTCCTTTTCTTTTCTCGTTTTTGTGCCCTTTAACTCTTTACTCACCTCCTTTCAGGGCTTTGATTCATATCTTAATAAAAGTCGAATTGCCCATGATTGTCAAGGTAAATATTTTGGAGGTCAGTAGTGTCCGGTTAAAATAAAGAAGGCTGGGAGATATGGTCTCTGATTTTAGAGGCATAGTAGTTTTTAAAGGAGAGGATGTCAATAA
>LNQR01000135.1 GCA_001541255.1 Candidatus Magnetominusculus xianensis | reverse complement strand
CTTCGTTATTTTATTAGCCATTACTACCTCCTGTTTAGTTTTGAAGATAGTATACCATATTTACTTATTAGATTGCTACTTAGTATAAGTACTTGAAGCCAGAAATTAGCGCCTTCAGCCTCTGACATGTGTACTTCCTTACAGCCCATCTGATTTACACCGAGAATGGTGTAAGAGGCGGTCTGGACTACCTTTCCATCTTCTCTCGTCTTGTAGTGAATGGCGTCCATCCGTGATATATGGCATCCAGCGGCCTGGCCTGCCACTGTTTTACTACCGGCAGTATCTTGTCGGTTACGGCACTGAGCGTGGCAGTGGAGACCTCTCTATGCCGTAGAGCTCCTCAAGATGGTTAGAAATATCACTATAGCTCATTCCAAGGGCATAGAGGTCAATGACCTTCTTATCAAGTGCGTTACCAAGATAGGTCTGCCGCTTTTTCACGATCTCCGGCTCGAAGGTGCTGTTTCTGTCCCGTGGAGTTTCGAGCTCGAAAGCGCTTTGGTCTGTTCTAACAACCTTCGAAGTCCGGCCATTGCGCCCGGTATCATCGGCCTTCAGGTGCGATTCGATTTCCCCATCAAGTGCGGCCTCAAGTATCATCTTTATCAGTGGGGTTAAGACACCTTCTTTGCCGTTCAGTGGTTTACCAGACTTCAACTGCTTGATTGCTTCTGCCTGAAACTTTGTAAAATCAGAATCTTGCAGCTCGTTACTCATGTCAATCCTCCATATCTTTTTCCTGAAGCTCTGACTGCTCATCTTCCCCCCTCGTTCTGATTATTATATAGCCGCAACGTAGGGCTTGTCTCACCCGTAGGGGCGTAACGTGTAGTTTGCCTCAGGCAAACTTGACATGCCAGTTTAAGTGTAGGCTACCAGAGCGAGAGGGGATAGCCGTTGATTATCAGGCGATACAGACTCAATTCTCATTACCGCCTTCTTCCCTTCGCTTTCTCTGGATTGACACAGTTCGTTGTACAGTCTCGGTAATTCAGGAATGTCTCCCAATCGGGAAAGATCATAGTAGCAACCAAAACCCTTAGTATTTCCCATAAGCTGCGCTTGCTCCCAAAGTTCTTCCTGCATTGCTGATACCTCACATCACTAGGTTCAAAAATTTGATGAAAGAAAAAAGCCAAGAGATTTAATGGTTCATAGAAAGGTGTTTTGCCCAAAATTATGCTCTCCATGATTTTTCAAGACATTAAAGGTCTCGTTCTCTATTTTTCACCGGCATCTGCCTCCTCTGACCAGTTTGCTTACATTATCTTCAGTTATCTCCATGTCTGTTACCCAGCTGTTATGATATGCCACCCTGCTGCCGTCCATTACTCAAAATAGTTTATCCAAATAGTTTCCTTATTCCCGTTCATCGGGACTTTGTTTATCCATTCATATATGTGTACGCCCTTTTTGATCATTTACTTCAATCCGGGAAACCTCATATAGTAATCTCTATTCATTAACCCACTCCATAAGCAACTTGTGGTCTCCTTCTTTTGCAGCCAGAATGTAACTCATACCACTGACCTTTGCATGTTCCATAAACGGCTGCTTGCTATGAAGGCTGTCTGCAACTTTAACTTAGGGTGTGCCTTTCTTATCTTTGTAATTAATCTTTGCCTACCGATATTTCACAATCCTGTTTCTTATCACCATCTGTATTTCTTATTTCCTCGGGTGTGAGAGGGATTACCTGTTTCATATCGGGGTGCATCAATACTGCCTGCATTATCTGGTGCGAGTAACTCACTTTTCCTTTTTTGTCTTCTTTTCTCAAACATCCACTACAACATATCTTGTCTGAACTAAAATACTCCGACCCATCCATAGAAACTAAATAAGCATTATCCATAAAACGATACAAATCAAGATACTTACCCCTCTGTAATCTCTCATCGAATATTGCTTCTAGCTCATTAGGGTCAACATCGTCCAACACATTTCTCATTTGATTATCCTT
>LNQR01000134.1 GCA_001541255.1 Candidatus Magnetominusculus xianensis | reverse complement strand
TTTGATACCCCGCACCTCCGCAGCAGACTCATGCCCCCCTCAAAGAATGGGGGGGGCTGACTGGTTTTATTATGACACAGTCTGGAAAGCTGGAATCCAGGAAACCATCGGTCAGAGCCAAATGATAGGCAATTCCTGCCTGATTTTTCAAATGCGTTTGCCCTGGTCCTGGGCCGCTGCCGCTTGTTTTTTTGTGAGAGAATTGCTATTATTGTCCCATCGGGGTGGTAAAGAAGGTTCTTATAAGGAATGCGGCAACTCTATGAACAGGACTATTTCCATATCAATTAGTAAGAAGATGCACGGGCTTTATAATGCGCTATTAGCTGCGTTATTGTTTTTTACGATAGTGTTTGCGACTAGAGATTGTTTTTATTTTATTTCAAATGGGATTTCACTTGGGGGTTTTTCTCCTGGACAAGCAGTTGTATCTGAGCACGGAAAACCTGATATAGCCGAATACGCCTCCATAGTTTCACAAAACCCGTTCGGTATAAAACACGCCGAATTTAAATCCCTGCTTGACAGCGGCAAAGGCGCTGCTGCCCCATCGAGACTAAGGCTCCTGGGTACTATCTCAGGCACACGCGGCACTGGCTACGCCTTTATCGAAGATGACAAGGGTAATCAGGAACTCTTCAAAGTTGGAGCTGAGGTGTTTAACTCAGGGGTACTCAGCAGGGTTACACCTAATGCAGTTTATTTGTCAGGCGGTCTAAAAATAGATATTACAGAGATTGCGCCTACCGGGGCAGGGCATTCTCAGGCAGCTCAACTGGCTGCAAATTCTGCTCTGCTCAGGGGCACAGCGGGCGGCACAACCATGACATTAAATCAAGGCAAGGTGCTTGAAGCCATAGAAAATCCAAAACAACTAATGACAGACGCCCGACTTCAACCACGACACATAAACGGTAAACAGGAAGGTTTTGTGCTTCAGGAAGTAAAACCCGGCGGCCTCTACGACCAGCTTGGTCTTAATAACGGTGATGTCCTGTTGAGTGTCAACAGGTACGACATAACCGACCCGGAGACAGCGCTTGCCGCCTTCGCAGCACTAAAAGGGGCAGCAGGTCTGCAACTTGAAATACTCAGAGGTCAAACTAAATTGACCCTCAACTATCTGATTAAATGAACCGGACTATTATTAGAATAATCCTCTCTTTGATGGTTATGATATGCGCTGGCTCTCACGCCGCTGCTGAAGACTCTGCCCGTTCGGATGAAAAAGTCGTCTTTAATTTTGTAAACGTAGACCTCCCCGCTATCGTTAAGGTTGTCAGTGACCTTACGGGGAAAAACATCATATTTGACGACCAGCTCAAGGGAAAGATAACCATCGTTGCCCCATCGCCCATTGACAAAGCCGACGCATTCAGGCTTTTTACGTCTGTCCTTGAGCTCAAAGGCTATACTGTTATTCCATCGGGCGCAAATTCCTGTAAGATAATTCCATCGGCTGAGGCAAAACAAAAAGGCGTTCAGGTCACCACTGACGGCGCTAAGGCAACAGGGGAAAGCTACATCGCAAGACTGATTAAACTGGATTATCTAAGCGCAGATGACGCGATTAAACTTCTCAGGCCGATTATATCCAAAGACGGTTACTTATCAGAGTTTGCCCCGCGCAACATGCTGCTTGCCATTGACTCAGGCCCCAACATTGATAAGATTCTAACTATTCTCAAGACCATAGACAGGGCATCACCGGCAGACTACCCAGAGGTCATTTATCTGAAGTTCGGGACGTCCGACGCCGTAGTAAAACTCCTCAACGACGGCCTGAAAAAGAAACCAACCTCCCAGCAGACGGCAGCCGAGGTATTCACTGTATCTGATAAAAGACTCAACGCCGTTGTAATCTTCGGCCCGCGTACCGAAAGAGAACCAGTGAGGAAACTCATTGAAATGCTTGATGCCCCATCGCCCGATGCACAGGGTAATATCAATGTCTACTTTTTGGAAAACGCCAACGCCGAGGAACTCTCAAAGGTGCTTGATGCAATGCTCAAATCCGCCAAAGGAGGCGACAAGTCCCAGCCTAATGCCTTAAGCGCCGTGCCGGATATTCATGTAACCCCGGATGCGGCCACTAATTCCCTCGTCATCGCCGCCTCACCAGCAGATTACAGAAACATCACCGGCATAATAAAGCAGCTTGATAGAAAGCGAAAACAAGTCTATGTAGAGGCAATGATTGTTGAGGTGTCAATACAGGACATCTTAGACCTTGGAACCAAGTGGCGCGCCATAGGCAAGCAAAACGGTCAGGCACGGGTAATCGGCGGCGTTGGAAAGATAGACTCCACCTCTATGCAGAACATAATCAACGGCCTCAGCGGACTTAGTGTCGGTGGGCTTGGTAGTTTTATGAATATACCGCTTACGGTAATCGGTTCGGACGGCACGGCAACCACGTCAAATCTCTCAGTGCCGGGCTATGCTGCGCTCTTTAATATCAGTGACTTTAAGGGTATTGTAAATGTCCTCTCGACCCCTCAGATTCTCACCTCAGACAACAAAGAGGCTGAGATCATGGTTGGCGAAAATATCCCAATCGTCACAAAGCGGGAATCCTCTACTGCCTCTGCCTCGGGTACGCTTGGTGTCTTTAACAGTATCGAACGAAAAGACGTCGGCATATCTCTGAAGATTACCCCGCATATCACTGAGGGCGATATAATAAAACTCGATGTGTATCAGGAAATATCAAGCGTAGAGCAGCAAAGCGACTCAAGCGTCTTAATAAACATGGGGCCAACCACGACAAAGCGCTCAGCCAAGACCACAATCTTTGCCGAAGACGGCCAGACCATCGTCATCGGCGGCCTTATCCAGGACAAGGAAGAGACTAGTATAACAAAGGTGCCCCTGCTTGGCGATATTCCCCTGCTTGGCTGGCTCTTTAAGACAAAGGAAACCACAAAGACAAAGATTAACCTGATGGTATTTTTAACCCCTCACATCATAAACGCTAACAATAAAATAAACGTGATTACCGGAGAGAAGACATCTATAGCCACGAATACAATCATGGCTGAGGACAGGAAAATCGATGCTGCCTCCTCCGGCATATACGTCAGAGTTAAAGAGGGGACGAGTAAACACAGGGCTATCGAGTTATTCACAGAGACCGGTTCAACCGTGCGGAGGTCTTATCCCGATGCCACACTCTTTCTAATCGAACCGCCGAAGGACAAGGACATCGATGCCTTTATCAGGGAGCTTGAGGTAGTGCCAGAGATAAAGTTTGCTGAAAAAGAAGACTTGTTAAAGAGTTTACAGGGCCGGTAGACCCAGGCAGTGGACATCTCACGGCAGCCTATCAATGAGGACTTATTTGATATAACCCTGCTGAAGGACATTCCCATAGGGTTTTCCAGGGGCAACATGGTCCTTCCATACAGGAGGGAGGCGGGGGTATTAAAGGGTATTATTTGCGGGGCGCAGGGTAGGTTTGCCCTGCATGAAATTGCAAAAAATATTGGCCTTGTGTCTGAACCTATAGAGATAGACAAGGCAGAGCTGCTTGATTTAATTAACCGCATCTATGGCAGGACAGGTTCAGCCTCAGAGGTCATGGATGATATGCCGGACAATGAGTTTGACTCTGTAGCAACAGAGTTTGAATCCCCTAAGGACATCCTTGAACTAACCGAAGAGGCCCCGATTATAAGGCTCCTTAATGCACTGCTCAGGCAGGCCGTAAAGGAACAGGCGTCGGACATTCACATTGAGCCATATGAGAAAGAGCTTCAGGTCAGGCTCAGGGTAGACGGGATGCTCAGGCGCATACTCTGCCCGCCAAAGATAATCCAGGATGCCCTCGTAAGCCGTGTAAAGATAATGGCAAACCTTGATATAGCTGAAAAGCGTCTCCCCCAGGACGGGCGTATACGCCTGCTTATTGGCGGGCAGGACATAGACATACGCGTCTCGGTGGTGCCTTCTGTATTCGGTGAAAGGGTAGTGCTGAGGCTGCTTGACAGAAAACAAGGACTTATCGGCCTCAATGCCCTGGGCCTTGATGAGCGCTCACGGGAGGCATTTAATTCGTTACTTAAAAATCCTCACGGCATTATCCTTGTTACCGGCCCCACTGGAAGCGGCAAGACCACCACACTCTACGCAGCCATTAACACCATATACTCGGAACAGAAAAACATCATGACCATAGAAGACCCCGTTGAATATCAACACGAGGGAATTGGGCAGCTCAACGTAAACACCAGAATAGGGCTGACATTTGCCGCCGGGCTGAGAAGCCTCCTGCGCCATGACCCCGATGTAATCATGATAGGAGAGATAAGAGACTACGATACGGCTGAGATTGCTATTCAAGCATCGCTTACCGGACACCTTGTCCTCAGCACACTCCATACAAATGACTCTGCCTCTGCTGTTACGCGTCTTATCGACATGGGGATAGAGCCGTTTTTAATAACATCTACGCTTGTTGGTGTCCTTGCACAGAGGCTGATAAGGAAAATCTGCGAGTACTGTAAAGAGGGATACAGCCCTGTGGCACTTGAGATGGAATTCTTTAGCAATCCACCTGATGTCTTATATCGCGGCATGGGATGCCCCAGGTGCAGCCACACCGGATACGCCGGACGCACGGGGATATTCGAGCTGCTGCCAGTTGACGGTACAATAATCCCGCTGATTGACAGAAACACTGATGCACAAAAGATAAAAAAGTTTGCCCTCGACTCAGGCATGAAGACACTTCACTTTGACGGCCTGAAAAAGGCTGAGGCAGGAGTTACAACCTTGCAAGAGGTGTTGAGGGTAACAAGAGCGGAGCATATATAATTTTACATAATATATCTTATCGGACATTTTATATCAACATGTTTTGTGGATAACTTGTCGGTAATAGCTTGATTTTGCCTTGCAGAGCCTTTATGTACGCGCCTTTACCGGTATTGTCTAATTTTTAAGCAATCGATTATTCTTTATAAAATGGCAGGTTATCAGATAATTATCAGCTCTCCGGCAAGACGGTCTTTTGCCTGCCCGGTAACTACCAGTTTTACAAGGTGTTTTTCCCGTATCTCAAACCCTGGCACTGTCTCAGATACTATTTTCAGATAATTTCCCGTTGTGCCCATAAATTCACCGTCTTCAAGTTTTTCGACTACCGCGCACAGGGTTTTTCCCAGTTGCGCGGACATGTACGCCTGTTTCTTTTCATTAGACAGTTCCCTTAGATGTTGAGCGCGCTGTTTTTTAATACCTTCCTCTACATGGTCAGGCATCTCTGCCGCCTTTGTGTTTTTCCTCACCGAGTATGGAAATACATGCAGGTACACCAGCGGCATGGATGCGATAAAGTCATAGGTATCTCTGAAGTTATCTGCCGTCTCACCAGGGAATCCAACTATAACGTCCGAGCCTATGGATATGTTATCAACGGCATCAGTCAACCGTAAGATGGTTCGTCTGAAGTCCTCAGTGTTATACGGCCGGTTCATTTTCTTTAATATGCCATCGTGACCACTTTGCAGCGGTACGTGGGCATGGCTGCAAATCCTGTCGTTTTCAAAGAGCCGGATCAGTCTGTCTGTTATTTCACTTACCTCAATAGATGTCAGCCTGATTCTTACATTATTCGTATTTATCAATATGTGTTCGATAAGTTCTGCAAGTTCTGTCTGAGGACTAAGGTCAACTCCATAATAGCCTATATGAATCCCTGTTATGACGATTTCCATAAAGCCTGCCTCTTCAATTGACCTGGCCTCGTGGATGATTTCGCTTACAGGTCTTGACCTTGAGGCGCCTCTGGTTTGCGGTATTATGCAGTATGTGCAGGAGGCGTTGCAGCCGTCTTGTATCTTTAGCAATGCACGGCTGTTTGCATGGTTTGCTGCTGGGGTAGTAAGGTTTTGGGTATGTCCGAATTTATCTTTGAAGTATGTGCCTTTGTCGTCATTTGTTACAATCTCCACATCCTTGCTTATCTGCCTTATCAGTGGGGCGTTAAGCTCAGAATAGCAGCCTGTCACAATTACCGATGCCCCGGCCTTTAGAGCTCGCCTTATTAATTGTCTTGACTGGTAGTCGCTTTTGGCCGTTACGCTGCATGTGTTTATTATGCAGAGATCAGGCATTTCCTCAAGTGATGCCTTATTATGGGAGTTTTCCAGTAAGATGTTTTCAATTAGACTGCTTTCAGATTGGTTGGATTTGCAGCCCAGGGTCAGCACACAGAATTTCATTACCGCTGCTTGCCTTACCGGTCAGGCTGGCCTTCAAGTGAATGTCTAAAAGAATTTGTTATGTTTACCGTTATAAACATTCCTTTTTTAACTGATTCTACGGGGATAAAATTAACAATCTTATTTGTCCTCGTCCTTCCTGTCCAATGGGCCGGGTCTGAGGAGCTTTCTCCCTCGACAAGGATTTCTACGGTTTGACCCTTAAGCTTGCGGTTTATTTTATCTGTTATAACATCCTGTAATTCAAGGATTGTCTTAAGCCTCTCTGATTTTATTTCCTCATCAAGCTGACCTTCCATATCTGCTGCCCGCGTGTAACGGCGTTTTGAGTATTTAAATGCGAATATACCGTCGAACTCTATTTCTCTTAGTGCCGATAGTGTCTCTTTGTGGTCTTCGCTGGTCTCGCCGGGGAAACCGGTTATTATGTCTGATGTAATTGTGATACCAGGGACGCTGTCTCTTAAGGCGGTTATTTTATCCAGATACTGCGCGTATGAGTATTTCCTGTTCATTGAAGACAGAATCTTTGTAGAGCCTGACTGAAGCGGCAGATGTATGTGTTCACATACCTTATCGAGGTCCCCGATTGCGGCAATCAACTCCGGTGACAGGTCTTTGGGGTGAGAGGTTACAAAACGTACCCGTTCAATTCCCTTGACCGCATTTACCGCTGTAAGCAGCTCTGCGAAAGAGGCGCATGTGCCATTGTTCGGGTCATTGTATGAGTTTACGTTTTGTCCAAGCAGTGTTATCTCCTTATAGCCCTCATCAGAAAGTGTTCTGATTTCGTTGACAATGCTGTCCATTGGCCTTGAGCGTTCCCTGCCCCTTGTGTGTGGGACTACGCAGTAGCTGCAAAAGTTATTACAGCCGTACATGATATTTACCCATGCCCGTGTGCCATCGTTTCTGATGGACGGAAGTTCTGTCTCTGCTAAATAGGGATTTTCTTCGACGGCGGCCTTTCGTTTATCTCTGAGGATGAGTTCAGGGAGTTTTGCGATATTTTGCGGGCCAAACGTGAAATCAACATATTGATTATCAATAAGAAATTTCTCGCCCTCTTGTTGAGCGATACACCCTGAGACGACTATTTGCATAGCTGGACGCTTTTTTTTCAAACGCCTGAAGTACCCAAGCCTCGACAGAAACTTATGTTCGGCCTTCTCCCTGATGCTGCAAGTGTTGAGGATTATCAGGGCGGCGTCCTCTGGTTTATTGGTAAAGGCATAGCCTTCACCCCTCAGCACTCCAGCTATCTTTTCTGTGTCGTGGACGTTCATCTGACAGCCCCATGTTTGTAAGTATGCGACTTTATCCATTAGTAATTTAATATCTCTAAATAGTTTGCATAATCCTGTTCGACTATGCCGGTGCTTGTGCGTCTTTTCTTTTCAAAATCCTTTTGCGCCTTTTGGACATTGCCTTTATATTCCGGGGATAGATGTATCCCTTCTATAAGTGCATCGTTGGCCTCACCATATCGTCCAGCAGCATTGTGGCAGAGGGCTATTCCGAAGTATGACCATATATTTGTTTGATTTCTCGCAATGGAATCCTTGAAAGACCTGATGGCCTCGTCGTATTTGCCTATCCTGTATAAGGAAAATCCAAGATTTTGATAAGACTTATCCGGTGTTGCATACAGGGGATTTTTTAACGCGTCTCTAAAGGCCTCTACAGATTCTGCCCATTTGCCCAATTCCGCGTATGTTATGCCGAGGTGGTTATATGCCTCGGAGTAATTCTTATCAACGGCGATTGCCTTAAGAAAGGATTCCTTTGCATTTTTATAGTCGCCAAACCGGTGGTAAACAAGGCCAATGGCATTTAAAGTTTCCTTGTCGTTAGGATTTATATCGAGGACCTTTTTGAATTCTACAAAGGCGCCCTGGTAGTCGTTTTCCTTCATCTTTGCAACTCCATGGGCGTAGTGCCCTTTAACTTTATTATCCTTTTTATAATCATTTTCCTGCTGAGAAGTCCCTATGGTTGAACACGACGCAAGCATTGCCAATAATAACAATAATTTAAGAAAATTAAATAATTTCATACTTTTTATCACTATCCTTCTGTTCATCAGGTTTATATCCTTCCGGTTTATATTCTTAGAGTATGGCAGCTAACGTTTCCTTATCCATATGTGTGAGAACTCAATATCCTGATAAGCGTAAGCAAGCCCCAGCCTCAATATCTCAAGCAGGGCCAGAAAGGTTATTATGACTTCCACCTTTGTTGCCGCATCCGTAAACAAACTGTCAAACAAGATTTTCTCTTTCTCAAACTCAAGCCTCTCCGTAATAATAGCAATTTTATCTTTAATGGTCAAGTGTTCTTTTGTTATTGACCTTACTGCAAAGGGTTTTTTGTCTATTACGCACTGAAGCGCCTTTACAAGGTCATACAGGTCTATGTTGATCAGGTATGGCTGCTGCTGTGTCTTAGATGTCTCAAGTTCCCACTCAGGCTCCTTTGAGAAGATATTTTCCCATACCGCCTCCTTTTCCTTTAGTGAAAATGCCGCCTCCTTATATGATTGATACTCGATAAGTCTCTGAACAAGCTCTGCACGAGGGTCTTCCTCTTCCTCCTGCCCTACCCTTTCTTCTGCTGGCAGCAGCATTTTAGATTTTATATGTATCAGTGTAGCCGCCATAACTATAAACTCACCGGCGATGTCAATGTTCAAGTCCTTCATAATGGTCAAGTACTCAAGGTATTGTCCGGTGATAAAGGCTATGGGGATGTCATAGATATCAATCTTGTTCTTATTGATAAGTGAAAGGAGCAAATCAAGGGGCCCTTCAAATACATCTAATTTTATTTTATACGCCGCTTCACCGCCAGGCACTGTTTTCCCCTCTATTTGAAATATTTATCGAGCGCTATAAATGCCAGCACCGTTACGCTGATATAACCGTTCATGTTGAAGAATGCCATATCTAGTTTGCTTAAATCCCCCGGCCTCACAAGGTTATGTTCATAGATTAAAAGCATCGCCACAATTGCCATCCCTATATAATAAACTACCCCCAGGTGAAACACAACGCCTGAGACGATTAGTAATACCCACGTAAGCAGATGAAATCCCCGCGCAATATATAACGAAGTCCTGATGCCAAATCGCTGTGGGATTGAATAAAGCCCGTAACTCTTGTCAAAGTCAATATCTGCCAGTGCATAGAGTATATCAAAACCGGCAAGCCAAAACACTACAGCTACGGGCAAAGCTGCCGCCTCCCACGATACAGTTCCCCTGATGGCTATCCAGGCCCCAAGCGGCGCCAAGGCTATCGCCACACCCAACACAATATGACAGCCCCATGTGAATCTCTTCGTATAAGAATAGAGAAATATGACAGACAGCGCTACAGGGGAGAGTTTAAGGCACAGGGGATTTAACATATATGCCGCAACCCCAAAAACAACCGAAGACAATACTACAAAGACAGTTGCCTCGGCTGCCGAGATAACCCCTGCGGGGATTTCGCGATTTTTCGTTCTCGGATTTTGGGCGTCTATCTTTCTGTCAACAACCCTGTTCATACCCATAGCGGCTGACCGGGCTGCCACCATTGCTGCTGTTATCCATACTATCTTTTTAGTTTCTGGAAGCCCGTCGGCTGCTAAAATGGCAGAGGAAAAGGCAAATGGCAGTGCAAACACCGAGTGTGAGAATTTAATCATCTTCAGGTAAGTAATTACGCGTGTGCAGGTCATGCAGTGTGCAAGTTAGATTTTATTTTGCAGCCGGGCATTTTCAATTACTATTGCTGCCTCCTCTGCAAGGGCCATTGCGAAGTCTATTTCGTCACTCGTAAAGACCCTTAGCTCGCTGGTCAGCAGCCTCAGGACGCCTATAGTGTCATTGTAGAGTATGAGCGGGATGGCCAGAATGCTCTTAATCCCTTCCCTCTGGGCCTCTTTGTTAAAATGTATCCGGGCATCGCTTGCGGCGTCATAAATAGCAACCGGTTCTCCCTTTAGCGCAGTCTTTATATTTTCCTCGAATTCTACAGAGCCTCTGCTCAGGTACTCATCGCTCAGACCTGAGGCTGCCGCAAGTTCAAGCCTCTGGGTTTTCGGGTTTAGCAGCCGTATGGTTGCCGCCTTTGTATTCATTATCTCAGGCAGTCGTGTGACAATACGATTTAGTACCTGACTGAAATCTGTTGTCTTTGTCCTGAGTTTTGTTATCTCCTGAAGGGTTTTTAAATAAGTTACTTCTTTATATTGTTTTTCGTACATGGTCGCATTAACTATTGCAAGACCGCACTGTTCGGCTAAGGATGTCGTAAAAGCCACCTCTTTCTGCGTGAAATTGCGAAGCCAGCCGGTGAACAACTTAATTACACCTATGAGTTTACCCCTTGCAAGTATGGGTACGGAGAGAATACTCTTTATCCCCTCCTCTATTATATCTTTCTTGTTCAGAACCCTGGGGTCTGTCGTAGCATCATAAATGAAGACCGGTTTGTAGTTTAGTTCCTCGAGGATATTCATATCCTTGTCCTTTAAGAATGGCAGCATCGATGCCTGTGAGTAGAGGTGATTTAAAGCCTCCATGATGTTGAGTTCCTTTCCCGTCGGGTCTTTTGCCAGGAAATCGTTGTTTAGTCCATAGGAAGCGGCAAGCTTTATCTTTTTCGTCTTTTCATCAATAAGTTTTATCGTAGCCCCTTTTACCTGAATGGCCTCCGGGATTTTCCTGACAATCATATTCAGGATTTCCTCAAGGTTCAGCGAAGAGCTTAACGCCTTAGATATCTCCTGAAATACCCTCAGGTATTCTTTTTCCTTTGAGACGATAGTCTCAAACTCCTTGGCATTCATTATCGCCATAGCGGCCTGTTCGGCGATTGCCGAGACGAATTTCATGTCCTCATCCGAGTAGTTTCTTGGCTCTGCCGTGTACATCCTCATTATTCCGATGATGTCGTCTTTGAATCTCAGGGGCACACTCATGATGCTTCTGATGCCTTCTTTATTGGCGGCATGAAAATATATCGAATTCTTATCATCTGCTACATCGTATATAGAGACGGGTTTACCGGACATGGCGTCTTCTAAACTCTGGTCGAATGTCACAGCGCCCTTGTTGACATAGTCATCAGACAGTCCGAAAGATGCTGCAACGTCAAGGGTGCGTGATTTCTTGTTTATCAACCTCAAAAGACATGCCTTGACGTTCATTACCCTTACAATATTTGTTACAATCAGATTCAGGACTTCATCTAAAGCGATACTTGAGCTTATTGCCTTGCAGATATTTTGATAACTCTCAAGATAGACCCTTTTCTGGAATATCTTCTCTGAACACTCGCCGCACATACCGTGCGTAATGTCCGCATAACCCAGTGAATTTAAAAACTCTTCGATGGTCTGCCATGTATCGCCATTTTTTATCTTTTTACACCAGCCACAGGTTAGAGTCAATTGTTTTTCAGTGGCTAACATGTTAATATCTCAAGTATCTCTTTATATCTTAGCGCCGTCTTTGCTATGATTTCCCCAGGGAGCTTAGGCCCCGGATAATCCTGATTCCAGTCCAAGGTCAGCAGGTAATCCCGGACGATTTGCTTGTCGAAACTCTCTTGTGCCCTGCCAGCGGCATAGCCTTTAAGCGGCCAGAAGCGCGATGAGTCAGGGGTTAACACCTCGTCAATCAGGATTGGTTCACCGTCTATAATGCCGAACTCAAATTTCGTGTCAGCAATTATAATGCCTTTACTGAGGGCATAGTCAACTGCCTTGTTGTATATTGCAAGGCTTAGATCTTTTATCTTTCTGGCAATATCGGCTCCAACTATAGAGACGGCCTGATCGAAAGAGATATTTACATCGTGCCCTTTTTCGGCCTTTGTGCTTGGCGTGAAAATGGGTTCGGGAAGCCTCTCTGATTCTTTTAATCCACCGGGCAGCTTAATCGCACACACTGTGCCATCCCTCTTATATTCCTTCCATGCCGACCCTGAGATATAACCCCTGACAATACATTCCACCTCAAGGGGGCTTGCCTTTTTAACAAGCATTGTCCTGTCAGCAAGGATTTCCTTATACTTTTGACAGGCATCTGGGAAGGCATTTACATCTGTTGTAACGATGTGATTTTCAACTATTGACTTTACATAGGAAAACCAGAAGGCAGAAATAGCGGTAAGCACTTTGCCCTTTGAAGGGATGCCCTCAGGAAGCACAACGTCAAAGGCAGACAGCCTGTCTGTTGCGACTAACAGGAGGCGCTGTTCAAGATCATAGATGTCCCGTACCTTACCTCTTTTGACAAGCTGTAAGTCAGGAAAATCTGTATTTAACACAACATTTTTAGTCATAGCATCCATACTATTCAGGCTATTCAGGCGTAACATTTATCACAGAGTTGTTTGTTAAGCAACATCATTACAGCCTTTAGTATAATAATCGGACACACTAATGTCAACATAATAATCGTCACTATTCAGGCTATGCCCCTCTTTTTTTTCACACCGGCTGCCGCGCATTAGTCATCTTGTTAGCTGTTGATTAAAATTTGTCATTTAAAGTAGAATTATTCAGACGAGAGGTGCTAACGAATGTCTGTTATAACTATAAATAATCAGCCCTATAGCAGAGGCAGAGAGATAGCCGAAGCGGTTGCCGCTAAAACAGGCAGTGAGCTGTTAACCGTTGAGCAGATTACCACCCATGCCACAGAGGAATATCAAGTATCCCCTGAGCAAATAAGACATGCCTGTGAAAACCCGCAGGCAGTGCCGATAGTATATGGAATGTCATTGGAGGAAAGATACAGGTATCTTGCATACTATGAGGCAGCCCTTATGCGCTTCCTGCTGAGGGATAATATCGTGTTTTGTGGTTTTGCCGGGCGGGTGTTATTAGAAGGTATCTCACATATTTTTAAGACATATATATCGTCAAGCCTTGCAGACAGAACCAGTGTCAGGGCTGCCAGAGAAAATATTTCGCAAAAGACGGCTGAAGAACAAATCATTAAGGAGTACAACGCACACAAGAAACTGATAAAGGCGCTCTATAAATTTGAGGTTGACAACCCCAAACTCTACGACATGGCGCTGAACATCGGGCAAATCACTGTGGAAGACGCCATAGAGATTATCACCACGACATCCCAAAGCAGACGTTTTCAGCCTATGACATACTCAACTGCCACCGCCAAAAACACAGCGCTGATGTACAGGGTGCGGGCATCGCTCATACACATAGACCCAAACGTCAGCGTGTGTTATGAATGCAGCAGCCTGATAATACACAGCCGTGCCATCAAAGGTGAAAAACAAAAACGCACTGCTGCAATAAAGTCTCAATTAAAGTCCATACCCGAAGCGGCAGTGGCAGAGATAATAATTACCGAGGACTTCACTAAGTAAAAACTATCCTCGTCTCTGAGGATATGCTTAAGACACGTGGAAAAATCAGAACAAATAGCGGTTATTGAGGCCCTGTTATTCGTAGCCGGAGATTCCCTCTCGAGCGCCGATATAAAGCGCCTTACAGGGTTTTCGGACGAAGAGACTGCCGGTGCCATTACCACTCTCATATCGCGTTATAGAAACACCGGCGGCGGCTTAATGATTGCTGAACTAGCCGGGGGCTATCAAATGGTTACCAACCCCTCGTGCGCAGAGTGGATTAAGAATTTAAAGAAATCCAAATCATCTGGAAAACTCTCCATCGCCGCCCTTGAGACCCTGGCGCTTGTCGCCTATAAGCAGCCTATCACAAAAGTGGAAATAGAAGAGCTGCGAAGTGTAAGTTCAGACTGGACAATCAAGGTGTTACTTGAGCGTGACCTGATTAAAATCGCCGGAAGAAAAGACGCCCCTGGAAAACCCCTCATCTTTGCCACAACAAAAGAATTTCTTAAATACTTTGGCCTGAAGAATTTATCAGACTTGCCTACGCTTAAGGAATTCACTAAAGAAGAATAACGGGCGACTCTAAAACCCCCAGGGCAAATGCATTTGCCCTGCTAAAACCCCTGATAAAACTTCCTGACCTCATCAATTGATAATTGCCCTGGGGCAGTTACTGTCTCTAAAGAGGCAAACGTAAAGAGAGAGCCAATAAGCGGCAGAAATATTCTGGAGGCCATCCCCTTGTCCCCCATAGCAATAGTAACGACGGGCTTATGGTCTAACGTAAAAGCAGTAAGCCTCTTTATATCGTCCATGCCGTTTGGTGTCACAGCTATTTTCACTATGCGTGCGCCTATGTGTCTGCCTTGTTCATACACCTCCTCGAGCTTTCTCTCATCGGGGGTTTGAGCAAAGTTGTGATATGAGGTGATGAGCGTCTTACCGTGTTTATTGGTTAAGGCAGCGATGTCCGGCGCTATGTCAGACTCTACTTCTATATCAACGGCGTCAGTAAGGTCAATAATATGGGAGAAGATTCCTGTCCTGTCCTCATCGGCAATTGCTGCCGCCCCACCCTCTTCTTTTGACCTGCATGTGGCTATGACCGGTATGCCCCTGAATTTATCTTTAAAGGTCTTAAAAATATCCTGTACGTATGAGACACTCAGGTCTGAAAACATGTCGATTCTCAGCTCTGCAATATCAGCCCCGCGTAGTGTCTTTATGGATAACACATCTGTATCGTTAAGAGGAACTGCAATCTGTGGTCTTTTCTGAGGGCTAAGTGACAGGCCGCCTATTTTTATGTGCTGCATAAGGTCAAACGCCTTGCAGGGTGCTTAAACAAGTTTCTGACAGTGAGTCGTTATTTTTCAGACTCTCGTATTCTCCTTTTACAATCTTCTGAACGTCCTGCCGCAGCTCATTTAAATAATTGAAATTAGCCGCAGCCGTCTTAATGATTTCCCTGTCGAGGACATTATTGCTGCCAAGAGATTCAAGCAAAGACAGTGCCGTGTCTTTGTCCATCCCTTTCCTGTATGGCCTGTCCTCGGAGATTGCTGTAAGCACATCAGCCACAGCCATTATCCTTGAGCCAATGGGCAGGGTGTCACCCTTGAGATGAAATGGATAGCCTTTGGCGTCCATTCTCTCGTGATGAAACGACGCCCACATGTTAATCGTCTCCAATCCCTTGACCGATTCAAGTATCCTGTAGGAGAAATAAACATGGCTCTTCATGACGTTCATCTGTTCATCATCGAGCTTCGCAGGCTTTTCCAATAGCTCAGTCGGTACGGCCAGCTTTCCGATGTCGTGTAAATGCCCGGCTATCGCCATTAGTCTGCACTCTAAGGAGGAGAAGCCGACAAATCTTGACAGCGCCCTGGCAACTGCGCTGACCCCTGCCGAGTGTACCGCTGTGAATTCACTCCTGAAGTCGATTATATGGCTGAAGAGCCTTGCTGTCTCCTCAAGTTCGTCTATGTTTAGTTCTTTCTCGGGGAGGACTTCCCTGTTTAATATTAGTTCTTCAAGTTCGGAATATGTCGCATCAAACCAAAAACATTCCTTCTCAGAAATATCTGCAAACACCTCGACAAGACGCGGGTCAAAAAGTATATTCGAGCGGCTCATTACCGCCTTGACGATAGGGTCTTTTTGATTTAACACCTCGGTGTTTTTATTTAACAATATCTCGATTCTGTCGGCCAGATGTATTATATGAGCGCCGATATGGACTTTCTCTTCGCCCGAATAGTACCCCCTTCCTTCCTCCCATCTGATGTGATGATGACGTACTATCGGTGCGATATTACTCAATACTGCGAAGTCCTTCATCAGTGAGTAGCCCTTTTCAGAATGTTCAAAGGGATTTTTGATGTCGTACTCGGCAATCATATGTTTTTCACGCAGTGAAAATACCCCAATATCGTGAAGGGTTGCGGCTATAAAAATGTCTTTTCGCACCTTCAGCGAAAGCCCGTATGCCTTAGCTATGTCGTCTGCTATAATGGAAACCCTCAGGTGGTGGTTTGACAGCGTCTTATCAACAATATCAAGGGTCTTGGAAAATGTAGTCAGCAACGCCCCAAGTTTGACCTTCATGTTAGAAAGAATGTCCACACTTCATTATATCATATGTACAGGTGAAAATGCTAATATTAACTGTTATGAATCAGATGGCTTCACATGAATTGGTCAGCGGCAATTTTGATTTTTGGGCTGCTGTGGTCATATTTGTTATTGCCTATGTACTGATTATCTCCGAGAAGGTTCATAAGACAGTTACGGCCATATTTGCGGCTTCACTTATGCTGATACTTAGGGTGTTGACGCAGCACGAGGCATTTCACATGGAGTCGCTGGGTGTGGACTGGAACGTCATATTTGTCCTTATCTCTATGATGATAATAATAAACATCATGAGACCAACGGGGGTGTTTGAGTACATTGCCATAAAGAGCGCCAGGCTTGGCAGGGGTGAGCCGGTGCGAATAATGATTATACTAACTGTCGTAACGGCAGTGTTGAGTGCCCTTTTGGATAACGTAACGACAGTACTTCTGATAGCCCCGGTAACGATACTGATTACTGATGCACTGGGCGTTGACCCCGTGCCATATCTCATTATGGAGGCAGCGGCATCAAACATAGGAGGAACTGCCACGCTTATCGGCGACCCGCCAAACATTATGATTGCATCAAAGGCACATCTCAGTTTTATGGATTTTATCATACACCTGACCCCTGTAGTAGTTATCATGATGGCCGTGCTGGTTTTATTAATAAAGATAGTCTTTAGCCGGAGGCTCCATACGACAGACGAACAAAGGCAGACAATCCTCGATATGAACGAGGACAAGGCCATAAAGGACCCTGTGATGCTGAGGAAATCTGTCTTTGTGCTGGCACTGGTGTTGGTTGGCTTCATTTTTCATGGGGTGCTTAAATATGAACCAGCAACGGTGGCGCTTTTCGGGGCGGGGCTGCTCATGCTGCTGTCAAATACCAAAAATCCGCACCATATCCTGGCTGAGATAGAGTGGCCTGTGATATTCTTTTTCATAGGATTATTTATCATCGTGGGCGGCGTAGTTAAGGTGGGCCTGATTAAAATGATGTCAACAGAAGCGCTTGCCCTAACTCATGGCAATATGTTTAAGACAAGTATGATAGTGCTGTGGTTTTCGGCGGTTGCCTCGGCGATAGTCGATAATATACCGTACACAGCCGCAATGAACCCGCTCATAGTTAATATGGCTGAACAATTGTGGCCCGGGTTGCACGGGATTGAACTCTTACACCACAAGGAACTGATGCCGGTATGGTGGTCACTTGCGCTTGGGGCATGTCTTGGCGGCAACGGTAGTGCTATCGGGGCATCGGCTAATGTCATCGTCTTAGGGATGGCAGAGCGCGCGGGGAGAAAGATTACGTTTTTCAGATTTTTTATCTACGGCTTTCCCATTATGCTCTTAACCGTGCTGATTTCTAACCTGTATATCTGGCTCAGGTACTATGTCCTGTGAGGAGATAAGAAAATGACAAAAAACAGATTAAAAGACGAGAAAAGCCCGTATCTGCTTCAACACGCCGATAACCCGGTCAACTGGTATGCGTGGTCAGATGAGGCATTTAATGCGGCAACGGCTGAGGACAAACCCATATTCCTCTCGATAGGCTATTCAACCTGCCACTGGTGCCATGTGATGAAACGTGAGTCCTTCGAGGACACTGAGGTTGCCGCCCTGATGAACGATACGTTTATTTCCATAAAACTGGACAGAGAAGAACGTCCAGATATAGACAATATTTATATGACAGCCTGCCAGATGATGACTGGAGGCGGCGGCTGGCCCCTTACAATTATCATGTTCCCCGATGGCAGGCCGTTTTTTGCCGCTACATATATCCCTAAACAAAACAGAGGCTCTATGGCAGGGATGATGTTTCTTGTCCCACGTGTGAAGCAGGCATGGCGGCATGAGCGTGATGAACTTATTCGCACGGCAGACTATGTTACGGCACTAATGCGTGAAAACGCCCTCAAATCCACAACCAGTGTGCAGCCGATTACTAAGATTACAGAGATTATGCAAATAACCTATCGTGCCGTTGCATCTTCATTCGATAACATTAATGGCGGGTTTGGCAGCGCCCCAAAGTTCCCTGTGGCGCATAATATCCTGTTTCTCCTGAGATATTATCAGAACACAGGAGAAGCCGCCGCACTTAAAATGGCAGAGAAGACCCTCCATGCAATGCGTATGGGCGGGATATACGACCAACTGGGATATGGCTTTCACCGCTACAGTACAGATGCCTCATGGCATGTGCCGCATTTTGAGAAAATGCTCTATGACCAGGCGCTTCTTCTTATGGCCTACACCGGGGCATACACCGTGACGGCAGATGAGTTTTATAAGCGGACGGCGTATGAGATTACTGCATATGTGCTGAGGGATATGCTGGGCGCTGAGGGTGGTTTTTACAGCGCCGAAGACGCAGAGAGCGAGGGCGTTGAAGGAAAGTTTTATTTCTGGACATACGAACAACTCAGGGCAACCCTCAGCCCTGAAGAGACAGCGGCTGTCATTGAAGTATTCGGCGTCACAGAAAATCCACAATCGGGCGGTATAAATAACATTCTTCACATGGTGAAGGCCGAAAGCCAGCTTAACCTTGAGAGGCGTACCCTTATTAACACTGCAAGAGAAAAACTCTTCAAAGCGCGGCAAACGAGAATCCCCCCACATAAAGACGACAAGATACTGACAGACCTCAACGGCCTCATGGCGGCAGCCCTTGCCATAGCAGGCAGGGCATTTAATGACAACAGCCTGATTTCTGCCGCTTCCGCCGCAGTCGGATTTATAGAACGCACTATGGCAGCCGAACCGGGCGGCCTTATGCACCGCTACAGAGACGGCCAAAGCGCCATCAGTGGTATGATCAACGACTATGCCTCTGTCATATGGGCATTGGTTGAACTGTATGAGGCAACTTCTGACAACGCCTGTCTGGTCTCAGCTAAAAAGTACATGGACTATCTCATTGAACACTTCTGGGATTTCGAGGGTGGCGGTTTTTTCTTTACAGACAAGGCATCGGAAACTCTAATAGTACGCCAGAAGGAATTTTACGACGGGGCTGTCCCCTCAGGGAATTCAATCGCACTTTACAATATGCTGAGGCTTTCTAAAATTCTTGGAGACCAACAACTTGATAAAATGTCACACGAGCTGATAGCTGCGGCAAGTGCAGTGTTTCACCCTCTTTATCAGGGACACATCCTAATTATGGCTTAAAGGGATGTGTCCTTGTTATTTTACTATAGACTTCTCGTCAAAAATCCCCTCAATTCATCCACCGAACCGGCCTTCTTGATAAGATTTTTGAACTCCTCTAATTTATCCACAGTAGGGATAGCACGAACCATATTCATCAACTCAAGTCCTGCTGAAGCATATTTGAGTTCAAGCATACCCTCTATGCCCTCAAGTAAGCCTTCCCTTCTGCCTTCAAATAAGCCTTTTCGTTCTCCTTCAAGTAAACCTCTGCGTTCCCCCTCAAGCAATCCCTCTTCTTTCCCTTCCTGATAAATATCGCTATTTTTCACATCAATCGTTATAGGCATTTTATTTACCTCCATTTTAACCTTTGGGTATAATTTCCTCAAATCAGAAAGATATAACAATTTTCTGATATAGCCTTCTCTTTCTTTCAGTGGCAATACGGTCAGTTTATCAAGGATTTTTCTTATGGTCACATCCACATCCTCGGTCTTACACAGAATTGCTAAAACCATATCTTCGGGAATATCACTTTCAAGGAGTTGGCGGCAATCTATTTCCCTTATATCAATCAATTTATAGGAGTATTTGACGCCTTCGCCTTCCATGTGATTTTTCATATTCATAGGTTCATTACCAACATAAAGCACAATCTGTGTAGGTAATCTTTTGTATTGCTTTAAAATCAATCCTATATACATCAACATACGCTCCAACATATCTTTAACATTTGTTGATTGAATTTCAATATGGATTAACTTTCCATCCGCCACTTCAAGTACCACATCCGCTTCTCTTAATTGGATATCAGGGAATTGTACATCAATAAACTTGCCGGTTTCATATCCGGTAATGAGTTTGAGGAAGACTTTAGGTACATCTTTAAAAAGGGCCTTTAACGTAATGTCATATTTTTGATACATACTCCCTCGTTTTTTCCTCAGGTTTCTATAACTGCCTTTCTGCCAACATAAGAGTACCCGTGATGTATTTTAGCATAATCAGTGTCTTGGTGGTGAATTTTTTCTCATTGAACACTTCTGGGATTTCGAGGGCGGCGGTTTTTTCTTTACAGACAAGGCACTTGATAAAATGTCACACGAGCTGATAGCTGCTGGAAAAGCAGTGTTTCAGGCTGGGGCACATACGTTTTTTGCATTAGCGGCTGACCTTGCCCGGCTAAACTGAAACTGAGAGAATTACCCTGACTGTTGTGCCTGCGCCTTCAGCGCTTTCAATCTCAAGCCTGCCGTTGTGGTTGTTGATGATGCCATAACTTATGGACAGACCCAAGCCGGTTCCCTTGCCGACTTCTTTTGTCGTAAAAAACGGCTCAAGCACCTTTTCCTTTAAAGCAGGAGACATCCCTACCCCGTTATCGTTTACCGCTACGATAACTGCTTTGGCATCATTGCAGACAGTGACCTTCAGGCGCTTACTGTAATCAGATGAGGGCGTTGCGCTCATCTGCTGGCGGGACTTATCGTTCATCGCGTCTCTTGCATTAGTGATGAGGTTTATCCACACCTGCTCCAGTTGAAAGGGTTCACCTGTGACATTGGGAAGGGAAGAGGAAAAGTCTTTAATAACCTCTATCTCATGCAGTCTGAGCTGTTCGTCCAAAAGGCTGAACGCAGAATTCACTGTATCGACGACATCTACTTCCGTGAATTTCAGCATGTCCTGTCTTGCAAATGTCCTTATGTGCTGTATGATTTTCGACATCCTTTTTACTGATGTCTCTATGTCGTTAAGTCCGGATTCTATCTCTTTCTGGGTTAATCTGTCCCTTTCAAGGAGTTTGCGAAAACTCTTGGCAACAAGCGCTATACCACCCAGCGGCTGGTTCATCTCATGGGCAATACCGGCAGACATCTCCCCAAGCGTGGTAAGTTTTGACGTATGAAAGAGCTGCACCTGAATATTATCCAGCTCTGCTTTGCGCTCCTTTGTCCTTCTGTCAAGTTCTTCGTTCATCTTCGATATAATAGCGGAGGATATTTTTAGTTCTCTGTTTCTGTACAATCGGGTTCTATTGAGATTTATCCTTTCTATCGCCTTCTTTACAGAAAAAAGCAGCTCATCGAGATTAACCGGCTTGGTTATATAATCAGCCGCCCCGGCGCGAAGCGCCCTGACAGCGTATTCATTGTCTTTCATGCCGGTCAGGATGATACACTCGATATCCTTATAGAAGCTCTTTGCACTGTTTAGTACTTCTATGCCATTCATGTCGCTCATATTTATATCTGTAATGACAACATCTATTTTATTCAGCTCAATAATCTCTAACCCTGTTAATCCAGAGGTGGCGGTGAATACTTCAAAGTCCTCTTTCCTAAAGAAGGCAGCCAGCCTTTTTACAACCAGCTCGTCATCGTCAATTATCAATATGGAGTTCTTGCTGGTAAGCAGGTCATTGTCAGAGAGTTTCTCCTGCGCCCTGCCCAGGGCCGCGCTAAGTTCATCCATATTAAAGGGTTTTTCTATGTAGTCAATTGCGCCGCACCTCAGTGATTCAATGGCTAAGTCGCTGTTTCCATGACCGGTCATTATTATTAGTTCACATTTCGGATTGATTTCCTTTAATTTTCTGAGCAGTTCTATCCCATTGAGGTCGGGAAGGTTTATGTCTATAAGGACAATACTTATATCCGCGTTGCTCATCATTGCCTCAACAGAAGACTTACCGTCTTGTGCCGTTACGACATCATAGAACCCTCTGGATAAGTCCTTCTCTAACTGTTCCCTGATTATCCTGTCGTCATCAACGATTAGTACAGCCGTCGCACTCATAGTGACCTTTCACCGCGAATGGCAACAAGGACATAGCTCTCCCTCGCGTCCCCAACAACAGTTATCAGGGTAAGGGTAAGGGATGAGAAGTCCCCGGTTTTTATTGTCTCTATGCTCCCTGGCTCATCATAAAGCTTGTTCATAGTCTCTTCAAGCTGCTGCAAGGTTAGTTCTTTAATGCCCATTTTTTTCATACTCTCTATCATGGAGGCGTCTAACTTATCTGTACGGCTGCCTATTATAGACATGAGAGATTTGTTGACATAAACTATATTAAAATCCCTCCTCATCACAAAGATTGACGTAGGGATAGCATCCAACAGCCTTTGGGCAAAGTCAGTCGCCTGTTTTACTACAGAATTATGAAGATTGATTATGAGTTCCTGTTCAGCGGTTACCTGCGCGATTACCTGCCTGGCAAGCTCAAGCTCACGATTTCGGTATTTTAAGGCCCTGTCAAGCCGCAGTTTCTCCAGCGCCTTTTCTACTGATAGTATCAACTGGTCAATGTCAACGGGTTTCTTTATAAAATTTATCGCCCCGTCGCGCAGTGCCTGTATAGCGCTTTCCTCATCACCGTATCCCGTAAAGACTATCGCCTCGAAGTCACCGCTCATCTTCCTCATTTGATGCAGGGCCTGAAGTCCTGTCATTATTGGCATTGTAATGTCTGTTATGACGATATCGATTTTTGCAAGCCCGAATGTCTTCACCGCGTCTTCACCATTTTCGGCCTCTATAACCATCCAGTTTTCCTTTGCCATAACCCTCGCAAGGCGCTTGCGCGGCAGTTCCTCATCGTCAACAAGGAGTATGACCGGTTGAACAAAGTTATCCCCGCGCGCTACAACCCTTTCCCTTGCCCTTCCAAGAGACGAACTGAGGGCGTCAAGGTCTATCGGTTTTTTTAAATAGTCAAGGACACCCTCACGAAGCGCCATTACCGCTGTATCTGTCTCTCCAAAACCGGTAAAGAGGATTACATCGGTATCCGGCGATAAACGTTTTACTGTATTGATGACTTCCATCCCGTCCATGTCCGGCATCTTCAGGTCTGTCAGGACTATATCAGGCTTTTCTACGCGAAATAACTCGATGCCGACACGACCATTTTCTGCCTGTATTACGTCAAACCTGTCCTTTTGAATAAACTTCGCTAGCTGCTTTCTGGTCGTCTCATCGTCTTCTACTAACAATACCTTATGTAATATCATGTCTATCTCCCCCCAAATATCTTAGGTTTGTTTATCGGCTGTTGGCAGTGTTATCCTAAAAACAGAACCCTTTCCAACTGTGCTTTCCACTGATATTGTACCGTTGTGTTCTTCTATTATCTTTTTTGATACCGAAAGGCCAAGTCCCGTACCCTTTCCCGGTTCGTTTGTAGTAAAAAATGGCTGAAATATCTTGTCTTTAACCGCATCCTCGATACCAGCGCCTGTGTCTTCTACTAATATATCAATGCTGGAGTCTCCTGCCGGATATGTGCTTATTATCAGGCGTTTGTCAGTCTTCTTATCATCTCTCATGGCATTTCTGGCGTTAGTTATCATGTTAATAAGCACCTGCTCCAGCCTTATAACATCGCCCTTAACCCGTGGCAGCCCGGGTGCCAGAGTCTTTGTTATCTTGATTCCAATGTTTCTCAACTGCTGGTCTAACAGTTTAAACGGCTCTTCGACTACTGTGTTTATATCAAGAAGTTCGGTGTTCATGGCCTCTGACCGCCGCGTGAATACCCTCATGTGGTCAATAATTGCCGCCATTTTATCGACCTGTTTCACTATGTCTGTAAGATCTTCATTGAGTTCATCAGGGTTATGCCGGCCTTTTTGTATATCCTTTAATACCGATTGGCAGACTATCTTTATGCCGTTGAGGGGTTGGTTCAGCTCATGGGCAACACCGGCGGTAAGCTCACCTAATGCCGCGAGTTTCGCCGACTGGATAAGCTGTGCCGTGGCATCCTTTAATTCCTGATTGATTCTCTCCAGCTCTGTTGCCCGCGACTCAAGCAGCGATTTAGATTCTACGATCTCATTAAACAGGCCGTGAAATCTCTGCTCTAAAACCATGAGTTGATCGCCCATGAGCGATGTGGGAGGCTCTATCCCCAGACGCTCTTTTGAGACAGTTGATACATAGCTGTCAAGCATTTTGATACGCGTAGTGATATAGACCATCACCACGATGAAGGCTATGATGAGGGCAGCGCCGCTGATGATATTAAAACGTGTGCTGCTGGACTCTACCTTTTCTCTAAGTACACTTATGTCGCTTAGGGGTATCAGAGTGGCAAGCATCAGATAAAGTTCGTTCTCACCATAATCTAAAAAGGACTTGCCTCCGAATACGAAATTAATATTCAGGTCTTCCAGTTTCTTCTCGTTTTTTAGCAGTTCCGGTCTATTGATAGCTAAGATAGTATGGTCTTTCGAGCCTGCCAGTATCACGGTTCTCTTGGTCGTCATAGGCCCCATCACTTTTGCAAGAAAGTCATTGTTGAGGGAATGGGCAATTACAATGACGGCGGTCTTATTTCCTGCGTCATCATATATTTCCTTAGAGGCAAGGACATAGTTTACGCCATCACGGCTGCACATGAAGGATTGGTTTGGAGACAGATGCAGCTGCGCCAAAACATTAAACACGCCAGGTATGGAATTGTCTGTTTCATTGTATACCTCTCTGAGTCTTCCTTTCGCATCATAGAGTAATATGTATTCAACTCCAACGTAATACTTGAGAATAGATGACCGTGGCAGCCACAGCGGGATGTCTTGCTCTTCATAGATTTTTACCGGGATTTTTACCGGAGGCTGCTCTGGGTTAGGCTCTCCCCATTCCGCATTTTTCACATAGGAGATTAAGGAGTTATTATTTGCCAGAGCCCCTGCGGTGCGCTGGAAATTCAGGAAATAATCGTCGAATAGCTGCCTGTTTTCAGTGCTCTGTTCGTCTAATCTTTCCTTGAGCTGTGCATTAAACTGTTCTTCTATCATCTTTCCATGAAGGTGATTTATCACAACGCCAAGTACTACAGCTAAAACAAACATAATCGCAGCTATCTTCAGCGTAAGCGAGATATTGCCAAAAATACTTGTACGTTTAGCTAATTGGCTCATCTGTTATTTTCACCTTTCACGCCGTGCCTTCTGTCTTTAACTTCTTAAAGCCTATCTTATAGACAGTACCAGATGTAGTGTCTATGTTGATAGTGCCCTTGAGTTTTCTTGTTACCAGGTCATGCACTAAGCGCATCCCAAGCGACTTTGCTTTGGTTAAGTCAAAATCATCTGGGATTCCGGCGCCGTTGTCACCGACTATCAGGACGTAATTATCGTCTTCGCCTTTGTGAAAACCTATAATTATCTCGCCTGCCTCACCGTCAGGTTTGCTGCGAAAGGCATATTTCATCGAATTGGAGACTATCTCATTTATAATCAGCCCACATGGGATTGCTATATCCAGAGTGACTGTCCTGACGTCTATATCCAGCTTTAGTGTGGGCGCTGCCGAACTAAGTTCATATGAATTGATAAGTTCGGTCGTAAGCTCACGAACATAGTCGTCAAAATCCAGGGCTGATAAATCAGCCGACTGGTAGAGCTTCGTATGAATAGAGGCCATCGCCTTTATCCTGTTATAGCTGTCTCTGAAGATATTCAGCATGTTCGTGTCGGTTATATTTTCCGACTGGAGGCTCAGGAGGCTGGTGATTACCTGAAAATTATTTTTTACCCTGTGGTGAATCTCCCGCAGGAGGGTTTCCTTGTATTCGGCAGATTTGCGCCATTCGTTCATCTTGTGTTTATAGATGGCCATCTTTATCATTATATGTATCTCTTTGTCTGTAGAGGGTTTTACTATGTAGCCATAGGGTTCGGTCAACTTTGCGCGCTCAAGCAGGGCCTCATCAGCGTAGGCAGTCATGAATATTATGGGTATATCAAATCGTTTCGATATTTCGGCGGCGGTATCTATTCCATCCATCGCGCCCTGAATCGCTATATCCATCAATATGACGTCGGGCTTGTCCGCCTCGGCCTTCGTTATAGCCTGTTCGGATGACGGCACTACAGCGCTGACGGTATAGCCCAGTTTCTCGAGCTTCCGCTTTAAGTTTATCGCGATTATCCCCTCGTCCTCTACTACCTGAACCATTTGAACTTTTATATTATCCATAGCTCCCTTTTACAGAACATATTGTCATATGCGTTTCTTATATTCCAATTCCTTAAATGACAGTTTAAACTCTGTTCCCTCGTTCACTGTTATTTCAATCTTCCCGCCAAGCTGATACTCTCCTAATGTCTTAATCAGCCTTAAGCCAAGAGAGGAGGATTCGTCTATGTTGAAGTCTTCAGAGATACCCTTTCCATTATCCCTGACAACCAGTTCATATGATTTCTTCCCAATGTCTTTCATGGAGATATTAAGCCTTCCAGATTTAGTTTCTTTAAAGGCGTGCTTAAGGGAATTTGTGATAAGCTCGTTTATTATCAGGCAGCACGGCATAGCAGTGTCCATCCCGATGTAAATATCGTCGTCAATATCTATGACAACAGACACCGCATCAGGGTCAACGCTGTATGAATTAAGAATGTCTGTAACAAGGTCGGTTGTATAGTTGCTGAAATTAATCTGTGAGAGGTTATCGTTTTGGTATAACAGTTTATGGACAAGTGACATCGAGCGAATCCTGTTAATCATCTCAGTGTACATGTCAATGACTTGTTTGTCTGCTGTGCTTTCGATATTAAGTTCAATGAGGCTTGAGATTATCCCCATGTTGTTTTTGACTCTATGATGAATTTCCCGCAGAAAAAGTGTCTTTTCCTCAAGTGACGCTTTAATTTTCTCTTGGTTGAGTTTCCGCTGCGTAATATTCTTAAATATATGGATTGAGCCTTTGAAGCTGCCTTCTCTGTTAAAGATTGGGGAAACCGTAACCTCGAAATATGCGTTAAGGTCTTGATAAAAAATTTCTTTAATGCGTGATTCCCTGCTTTCACGGCTTGCTGCGCTAAGACATTTTGAAACATCTCCTTCGATGCAGCCAAAAAGCGCGTAACATGGCTTGTGGTTAAGGTCTTCCTCTGTAAGGCCAAATGTATCACTGAATGCCTTATTGGTCTTGATAATATTGAAGTCTTCGTCATGAATAGAAAGGCAGTCGCTTACACAGTTAAATGTTATCTCCCATTCATCGACACTCCTCTGAAGTTCCCTGACGTATGAATCTATCTTCGCCTGCATCCCTTGTTTTTCTAATGCCTTATCGATTTCTATCTTAAGTTCATCGTATTCGATAGGTTTTTGGATGTAGCCGAAGGCGCCTTCTTTCATCGCCTCGATAGCCGTATCGACGCCTCCATGTCCGGTAATGAAGATGATTTCGGCGGTTTTTTTCTTCATTTTCACGCGTCTTAAGACCTCTATGCCGTCCATCTTAGGCATTTTAATATCGCTGACGATTACATCGGGGTCTTCAGCGTCAAAAACTTTAAGGGCTTCGACGCCGCACTCAGCAGTAAAGACATCATAATCATCAAGTACGAGGAGGTCCTTCAATCTGTCCCTGATGATTGCCTCATCGTCTATGACTAATATCTTAGCCATCTTGTAAACATGGGCTATTTCACCTCTGCATCGAGTTCCTTTACCGGTTTCTTAGGGGCGTCTTTTAGTACCTCGTTGAAGTTACCCTTAAGAACTTCAGCATCAGCGGGTTTTCCCATCTCTTTTTTGACGCGAAAGAGTACAATTCCACAATTCTGCTCGCCACCGGAAGGGAATGCGCTGCCGGGATTCGTAAAACTTGTATCCCTGGCAGATGTTGCATTACAGTCAGAATACCATGAGTACGCAGTTTGTATGGACAGCATCGTGGACAAGGTAAATAGACACAGCGATATGATAATAAGTTTTTTCATTTTGATACCTCCATATATTGATGATACACCATTACCAGGAAATAAGCAACCAGCAATGCCCAATTCCCCGACACTGTGAAATACCATGTACCCTTGATTCACCAATAAGGCACCTCGTTGTTACCCCTTGGACTGAAACGAACCACCGCTGCTCGCAACATATCCATCTGAACCACCTGCCACCAATAAAATTATCTTTTACAGACAGATTACAACTGCTTTGGGTAAGGGTTACTCAAAGACATTCTTGATATCAACTTGAAGTCCTTTTATGACTTTAGACGTAACTATGCCTTCAATTTCCGCAATGGAATGTAATTTATATCTATCATTTTCTATTGTTAAAATCTCGATAGTCAAAAACTCAGGTAAAACTATCCAATACTCAGGTACTTTATACTTCTCATATATTGCCTTTTTAACTTCCATATCCTTCTTGAATGTGCCAGAAGATACTATCTCACAAACCATATCGGGTACACCTCTTATCCAATCCTGTCCAATACTCATATTTTCTTTCCTGATAAATAGAATATCGGGTTGAAGACGGTTAACTCCTTCCTCAAAGATTATATCTAGAGGCGAATAATATACCTTCCCCAATCCATTTGTCTTTACGTGATGTCTTATAATTTCATTTAGGTTGCCGCTAATATCCTGATGCTTCATGAACGGACTTGGACCCATAACTTCCTCTCCATTAATGATTTCTGTTAAATCTAAATCTCTGGTTTGCATAGAAGTATTATATCATTGGAGAGATGGGTTTGTCGATGGTACAGTACCCCCTGAATCCACCATAATTTGGTGCTGCGGCATATTTTGATGGTGGATTTGGGGTACACCCTAAAACCGAAATAGAGATTGAAAAAAGGGTGAAAGCCCCCGTGCTTAAAGGGTAGCAGATGGTATAAAATATCACCTGCAAGGTCA
>LNQR01000133.1 GCA_001541255.1 Candidatus Magnetominusculus xianensis | reverse complement strand
CCTTCGTTATTTTATTAGCCATTACTACCTCCTGTTTAGTTTTGAAGATAGTATACCATATTTACTTATTAGATTGCTACTTAGTATTACAAGAGAAAGAGGAAACCCTTCAGGCACAGTTGGGCACAATTACGGGCACAGACGGGAATCTGAGGAGGATTAAGTAAAATGGAAAACCTTCGGAGAGTGGCTTATTTATTAATGCCGGGGGCCGGACTCGAACCGGCACGAGCGCGAAACCCGAGGGATTTTAAGTCCCTTGCGTCTACCAATTCCGCCACTCCGGCACTGATGACTATTGTAATCATTATCATATCTTTTGGTCAATACGGCCCGAATAAATATTTTAGGTCTTGCAGTGTGAGTTAAGCCACGTCTGAAGCCCTTCAGCGTTAAGTAGCGCTTCAGGGATTTCGCCCGGTGGCAGGCACTGCGGCAGGACTATTCTTAGAAAATTCTTCACAGAATAATTAACAACATCTTCCGCAGAGAAATCATCCGATGTGTTTTCTATCATTAAAGTCTCTGCGTTCCAAAGGTCATCAGAAGAGCGGACTTGCTCATCGTGGCAGCTGCCTCCTCTGAGAGTCCTCGGCTGCCAGCCGCGTAACAGGATATACGAACGAAGCTCTATGTTCGACGATTGAAGCCCCTTCATCACAATGTTTTGTCCAAGCCGGTGTTTCCCCGCCGTCAACGGCGTAAAACGCGTTATATTAACTCCTGAACAATAGATATACGCCGCGCTTCCTTCCTGTCTCACTATAAAATACATAAAGTCGTTTATATATTCACAACTGTTCATATTTAAGCTCCATCACATATCCCTATGTATAACTTCTGTTGCTATATCATGTTTTTTTGAGAACTCAGCGGCTTTTTCTACGATTGCCGGTGAGCGGTGCCTTCCTCCTGTACATCCTATACCAAGCGTGAAGGACGACTTCCCCTCCTTTTTGTACATAGGAATTAAAAAGTTTATGAGGTCTTCAATCTTCACAATATAGTCTGCTGTTACTTGACTGTCGAATATATATTTTTTTACCGGTTCATCCAACCCGGTAAAAGGGCGAAGTTCATCGACAAAGTGGGGGTTTGGCAGAAACCTTACATCCAGGAGCATATCAAGGTGCTGTGGTATGCCAAACTTAAACCCAAACGATATAATGGTAAACTTAAAATAGTCTGAGCTGAGTCCTCCAAGTGTAGCCGTGATGTGCTGCCTCAGGCGGTGTGGTGTGAATGATGATGTGTCTATAATCGAATCGGCCTCGTCTCTGAGAAACTTAAGCATCTTTTGCTCCAGGGCTATAGCCTTTTCTATGCTTCCCTTGGCCGCTTTAGCCAATGGATGCGGCCTTCTGGTCTCTTTATACCGCCTGATGACGATGTCTGTTTCGGCTTCAAGATATACTAACGTCAGGCTGTAGTTGTCACGGAGTTTGCGTATGATTTTATCTATGCCTCGTAAAAAACTCTTTTCCCTGATATCAATTCCTACGGCGATTTTCTCTGATCGCAGGGCGGTGAGTTTTATAAAACCATAGATAAGCGAAGAGGGCAGGTTATCGACACAAAAGTAATCCGCATCCTCCAGCGCCCGCAAGGTAACAGTCTTGCCAGCGCCGGACAGCCCCGTGACAATTACAAGCGAGGACCTCATTTCTCAGGCTCTATGAGACCTAAGTTCCCGTCCTCTATCTTGTATATTACATTGATTTTACCGCTCTGTTCGTTTGTGAATACGTAGAATTCCTTGTCAAGAAGGTCCATGTGCATGGCGGCCTCCTCTGCTGACATAGGTTTCATATCAAACTTCTTTCTCTTAATGATGCTCACACGCTCGGTGGTTGGCGCTGTGTCTTCGACATGTACACCCTTACCGGCAGTCTTGCGCTTCGATGTTATTTTCTCTTTGTACTTTCTTATTTGTCTGTCAAGTTTTTCCAACACCTCGTCTATCGATGAGTACATCTCACCGGTTATTGACTCTGCCTGGATTTGTATGCCGTTTGATTTTATCACTACCTCTGCCTTGTGTCTGTATTTCTCTACAGATAGTATGACCATGGCGTCGGTATCGGCGCTTAAAAACTTATCGAACTTGTGGATTTTTCCCTCGGCATACTCTCTTATTGGCTCTGTTATGTCAAAATTCCTGCCTGTTACGGTTATGTTCATAATGTACCCTCCTGAGTTCTGTTAATGTAATCGCATATTCAAACGCACTGACCGCCGCACTGATCGCATGATGAGCTACAGTTGCTGCTTCTTCCTTTTCGTATGAGGTGGAATTTTCAACTCTTCACGGTACTTAGCAAGCGTCCTCCTTGCTATGTTGATGTTTTTACTCTTGCATATCTCCACTATTTTTTGATCGGTCAAGGGGTTTGAACTGTCCTCCTCATCGACAATCGTCTTAATCAGGTCCTTTACGCTGGTTGATGATACGCTGCCTTCGTCTCCTGTGAGGGAGCTGCTGAAGAAATATTTAAGTGGAAACATACCGTGGGCGCAGGATATATACTTATTTGATGTCACGCGGCTGATGTTGCTTTCGTGGATGCCGATTTCTTCTGAAATTATCCTCAGACTCAACGGTCTGAGATATTCAACCCCCTTTTCAAAAAAATCCATCTGATACTTCATGATGCTCTCTGTTACCCTGTAGATTGTCTTATTTCTTTCGTCGAGGCTTCTTAATAGCCACATAGCAGATTTATATTTGTCCAACAGAAACTGTTTGTCCGTTTTGTCGAAGGTGTTTTTCTGTGTGAGCAGCTCTTTGTACATACTGCTTATTCGCAGGCGCGGGACGCTGTCATCGTTTAAGAATATACGGTACTCGTCGTCGACTTTATCAATATATACGTCAGGCACTACGTAAGATACCTGTACGCTTGAAAACTTTCTGCCGGGTTTAGGCTCAAAGCCTTCGATTATGTGAATGGCCGTGTGAACATCCTCAAGTGCCGCATTATACTGTTTGGCTATGGCGGCAGGCCTGTTCTTTTCGATGTCCTCAAGGTTATTCTGAACTATTGCCTCAACTAACGTCCCTTTTAGTTTTAGCGCTTTTACCTGAATAAGCAGGCATTCCTTAATATTTCGTGCGCATATGCCCATGGGGTCAAACCTCTGGACCAGGGCTATTGCCTTTGTAACAATTTCCTCTGACAGCCCAAGCACTTTGACCAGCTCCTCTGTAGTTGCCTGCAGGTAACCGTTTTCGTCTATGTTACCGATTATCATCTCTGCCGCCTCTTTTATGTCTTCTGAGGCGTTTGTCATGTCAAGCTGCCACTTCAAATGCTCGGTTAGTCCTGTTGTTGTCGTTAGAAATGTCTCAAACCCGGGTTTCTCTGTGTAGCCGGAGCTAAAGTATCCTAAATCCCGGCCGTCGCTCCCGCGTTCATCAAAATAATCATCAACGGCATAAGTGCTTATGCTGTCAGACATCTCGACATCGCCCTCGATATCGCCGTTGCTGTTGTCAGGCTTTTCAGCGTCGCCGTGAGAGTCTTCCATGGACACCTCCGGCTGTTCATCGGTCAGCTCCTCCAGAAACGGGTTTTCCACAAGCTCCTGATTTATGGCCTGCGATAGCTCAAGCTGGGGCATTTGCAGAAGTTTTATTGCCTGCTGAAGCTGGGGCGTCAGGATAAGCTTCTGCGACAGCTTTACTTCTAATCTTGTCTCAAGTGCCATTACAGCGTGAAATCCTCTCCCAGATAGGCCTTTTTTACGGCATAGTTGTCTATGATTTTCTCCGGTGTGCCCTCATCCAGAAGCCGCCCGTGATTTATTATATATGCCCTGTCGGTTATTGACAGTGTGTCGCGCACATTGTGGTCAGTTATAAGAATCCCAATGCCTTTGTTCTTCAGATAGGTCAACATTTTTTTCAGATCAATAATCGCTATCGGGTCTATACCGGTGAAGGGTTCGTCAAACAGTATAAATACCGGATTCATGGCTATCGCCCTTGCTATCTCTGTCCTTCTTCTTTCACCGCCAGACAGTGTGTAGCCTATGTTTGAGGCGATGTGGTCTATATTGAATTCCTTAAGCACCCTGTTAACTGTTGCTGCTATCGCAGATTGCTGAAGCCCGTTGTCTGCAAGTTCGAGTACTGCTGCGATGTTTTGCCGCACAGTCAACTTTCTGAATATGGACGCCTCTTGCGGCAGATATGCTATGCCCTTTCTTGCCCGCAGATACATCGGGATACTGCCTATGTCTTCACCGTTTAGGGTTATCGTGCCGCTTCCATGTCTGACAATGCCGGTTACCATATAAAAAGATGTAGTCTTCCCTGCACCGTTTGGTCCGAGAAGTCCTACAATCTCACCAGTGTTGATTGACAGGCTTAGATTGTCTACTACGAGTTTTTTCCCATAGCGCTTTGATATACCCTTTGCTGCCAGTGTATTAACAGGTTTATCCATTGTTATTGCTTTTCCCATATCATCAAAGATTATTTCTCCTCAAGATGAACACGGCTGTTTTCTACGAATGAGACATCTGTCTCGAAGAAATACTCTATCTTCGTCCCGGTTACTATATTTTTACCCTCTTTGGCCTCTGGCCTGCCCGTAAAGACCACTCGTTCGTTAGCGCCGTAGTATACGGCTTGGTCGGAGGTAATTATCTTATCTCCCTGAATGAGCTTGATATTGCCCTTTGCATCAATATGGTCTATTTGCTGGTTTTTGTCCTCCGTGTAGAAGACAACCATGGTATTGGCATAGAATGTGACATCACCTTTTACCGCTTTAACCGAGCCGTTAAACGTGGCTGTCCGCTTTTTATTGTCGGCTACCAAGGTATTGCTGGTTACTATGAGGGGCGCATTTTTATCACCTTTCATAGATTTTTTAAAACCCGACCCGCCCGCTGCCGGGGCAGCTGATGCAGCCGGGGCAGCCGTCTTTTTAGTGTCAGGACGAGGCTCACCGGAGGCCAACCCCACAGTTAATACTACTACTGCCGCTGTTACTATAGCAAAAAAACCTTTTATAACCACTACCGCCCTTGCCTTCACCGTCAACTACCCCCTTTTATCTATAGACAACCGTAACATTTCCTGACAATTGTAGCTTTTCTCCTGCGAAAGTTTCAATCGAGTCTGCCCGCACCATGACATTTTTCCCTGTGAGTACGACCTCGTTAGTGGATTTCATAGCCTCTGTATTGAAATCCCACTTTATATCTTTCGATTTAACTATAAACTCTTTGTTATTTGCTATGACATCCCCGATTAGTTCTATCGAATTGTTTTTAACGTCATATGCGCCATTTCCTGCCTTCATAGTCACGTCTTTATCAGGGACGTTAAACTGTATATTTGTCAGCTCTGCGGTTTCTCCGGTCTTAATGATGGAGATTTTTTCAACTGCCGCCGTCCACTTTATGACTGATTCGGCGGAATGTACTATTTTTACACCTTCTAAATATGAATTGCCAGGGACGATAGAGATTTTTTTCACACTATATATCTCCTGGCTCGTAAAATATGCAAACATAATCGTAGCCGCAGCTATCAACACAATCGGGATGATTCTCCTCATATACCATTGTATCACGAAAGGTCGTATCTTTTCAATTAACGTCAAATGAGGGCTGAATATCTTTCCCAGCAGTATTAATTCCACGTGTATAAAAAATGATTGAGTTTAACTTCCTTTCTGTGTTATTTTTTACATATGGATGCACTAAGAGGGCTGTTTTCATTAATAGATCGGCGGCTTTCGTATATGAAGGCGGTGGCGGCCTATAAATGGTCAGAGGGGCTGCCTATTGACGATGCCGAACGAGAGGACATTGTGCTGAGGGATTCCCTCTCAGCTTCAAGAGACATGGGCCTTGATGTGGAATCGATGAGAGAGTTCTTTCTCTTGCAGATTCAAATAGCAAAGCAGGTTCAGAGCGCGTGGCACAGTAAATGGAAATCAGAGGGGTTTCATCAGGACAGTTGGCAAAACCCGGACCTTCAGGCACAAATCCGCCCCGCACTAATTGAAATCGGCGCTGACATCGTAAGACAAATCAGAGAGGCCCTGCCGCTCCTGCAAAACAAGAATTGCCTTTCGCGCTGTATCTCATCGATTAGCGTTGAGCTTAAAACCGAATTCTTAGAAGACGATATGAAAATAAAACTGCTTGAGTCTCTTGCCCGCATAAAGGCAGCCCAACACGCCTGATATTCGGTATATGAAGGACTGCACCTCAATATCATTTGGAGGCAATATGAAAGGGCGTTTTGTAAGACATGCTGCCGCAGCAATGCTTATAGTTATTATAAGTGTCTCTACCGCCGTGGCGGAGCCTGCCGCACCCGCAGTGCTTAAACTGCGCCATAAAATCGATACTTATCTCGAGAGTCCCGCCCTCTCACAAAGCCATGTGGGTATAAAGGTCGTATCCCTGAAGACAGGCGAGGTATTATATACAAGAGGTAACAAGCTGTTATTTCATCCGGCCTCGACCTTAAAACTGTTTACTACCAGCGCTGCACTCACAAGGCTTGGCGCCGGGTTCAGGTTCAAAACCACAGTGTCAGCCGATTCCCCTGACATTGCTGAGGGTACACTGCACGCCAACCTCTACCTTAAGGGCTTTGCCGACCCACTGCTCACAACAGACGACCTGTCATGGATGGCCGTTGAGTTGAAGGCGCGTGGTATTGAGCGCGTTACGGGAGACCTTGTCTGCGACGAGACATATCTTGACAACAATTACTACGGCAGGGGCTGGATGCGGGAAGACTACTCATCTTGTCACTATGCCCCTATCGGCGGGCTTACGGTTAATAATAACTGTGTTGTAGTAAGGGTAAGGCCAGGAAGCGGTGCGGGAGAGCCTCCGGCAGTCACTCTTGAGCCGCAAATACCTTATATAACAATAAAAAACACCGCCTTTAGCCTCATTACCGCTGACGAACAAAACGGCAGCACCCTGAATGTCATCAGAGACTGGCACGAGCCGGACAACGTAATTACCGTTACCGGAGATATAGCTATTGATCAGCCTGAACAGACATTCACTGTGACACTCACACCGCCGGTCCCTTATGCCTGCCGTCTTTTTTCTGACATCCTCGCGGCTCATAAAATAGAAGTGGCGGGGAAAATACGCTACGGTGCAGTCCCCGACGAATACACTGAACTCACCAGTTACGCCTCTGCACCGCTGTCTGAGATAATTAAAGATATAAACAAACAGAGCATTAATCTGTACTCAGAACTATTGATGAAGACACTTGGGGCAGAACTTCAGTCGCCTCCTGGGACGGCAGCTAAGGGCATTGCGGAGATTAAGGCGTTCATTAAGCAAATCGGCATGGACGCGGACTCAGTTGAAATCGCTGACGGCTCAGGGGTCTCACGGTATAATCTCATAAGCCCTGACCACTTGGTTGGACTGCTGAGTGCTGTCTCAGACTTAAGTGAGCCATTTATTGAATCGCTATCGATAGCCGGTGTCGATGGCACATTGCAATTCCGAATGCGCTCAACACCGGCAGAGGAAAGACTAAAGGCAAAGACCGGCTCGATGGCAGGTGTCAGGACAATTGCTGGGTTTACGGCTACTCAGGATGGTGAGGCCGTAGTGTTTTCCATTATGATAGAAAACTTTGTCGTTGACCCTGGGGTTATTACTGATATACAGGATCGGATTCTTGTCTTAATCTCATCGTTTAGCAGGAACCGGTAAATCGCGCGCCTTAAGGCAGTCTCTTCAGGTTATTCCTGATACGCTTTATGAGTGAGGATTGTTTACGCGGCGGATTGTGGATAGACTTATTATCCGTTTGTTTATTGCCCAACTTTTGCAGTGCCTCAGGGGGCAGCCCATTTTTGATTGCTTCGATAACTAGCTTCAGGCCTGCCGCGCCGTATTTGTTATTTACACTTTGCAAGAACAAGGCGATAAATGCACCGGCCTTGTTCTTATCCTCCAGAGCCTGAGCCTGAGAAGTAATCACAAGGCCAAGCGCCTCAGAGTACCTCCCGACTATATCGCTTGGAGTGCACGGGGTGCGCGGCGAGGGTTGAAAACACTGGGGCGGGAGCGGATTCGCGGAATGTAGTACCACCACGTAAATAACACATGACTTACTTGATTGCTTATGTTACACTATCAGCATGTTTATACGAACCAATCTGAGAAAAAACGGCAAGACCGCTGTGCAGATTGTAGAGAACTACAGACGGGCTGATAGTGTCACGCAGAAAATTATAAGACACTTAGGGCAGGCAGCTACGATCTTGATGCGCTTAAAAGATTAGCCAATGCAGTTATGGAAGAAATCAAGGAAG
>LNQR01000132.1 GCA_001541255.1 Candidatus Magnetominusculus xianensis | reverse complement strand
TCCATTGCTGGCACTGTCCCCTCATAATCGTAAAACCTTCCATATACCCCCGATGTCGCATCATCTCATTAACACACTCTTCGCCCCTCTGCCTTCATACCAATCATGATGGGAGCCGTCCATCTGTACCATTGCCCCTTTATGCCCCTTCCTTCGCCTCCCTTTGTTTCAGACTCCCCTCTTCGACCTTTTCCATCACATGCAACTTCTTTAAATCCCTCTTGCTTTCCATCACAATGTCCTCTTTCGCCATTTGTACCCTCTAGCACAAATTGCCTCTCTTTTTAGGACATTTCTATTTTGGTATTACATTCGGCACACGCTGATTTGTTTTTCTCTCAGTTGTTGAGTTGTAATAGAACCATGCCAGCAACATTACCGGTAGAACTATACGACATGCTTGAGAAGAAGATCGGCAAGAATGATGCCCGTGAGGTCGGGAAAATCATACTGGCCTCTTTTGATGCCATCGAACAAAGGTCAGAAGCCGTTGTTATTCAAAAGAAAGCCGAGATCAAAGAGGAGTTAACTAAAGAACTGACCACTAAAGAAGACTTAATCAAGTCGGAAGGCAGGCTTAATGAGAAAATCGCTGCCGCTAACGAGAAAATTTCTACCTTTAAAGGAGATTTAGCAAAGTTGGAAGTCAGGCTTAGTTAGAAAATATCCTCCGTTAACGAGAGGATTACTGCCGTTGAAGGACGATTAAATGTGAAATTAGCGTCCATGGAATTGAAAACAAGACTTTATTTTCTAATCTTACTTTTCTTTATACTTTTAACCAACCCGAAGGCCCTTGACATCATTGCCAAACTACTTGGCCTGGTGAAATAAAGGTGAAATAAAAGTGAAACATATAACTTTATTGTAAATCCTCTAAGGCTTTCGAGTAAAACGTATATCCGTTTTTGCCGTTTCTTTTGGACTGGTACATGGCAATATCGCTTCTTTTTATTAGAAGTTCTTCCTTGTCACCATCGGCTGGGAATATGCTTATCCCTATGCTGATACCTATATTAAAGGTACCTTTATCGGTTACGATTGGCCGCCGGGCTGCCTCAACGACCCTTTTACAAACGGTTTCGACAAAGGCAGTATCTGCTGCCTCCACAAGGACTATTCCAAACTCATCACCGCCAAGTCGTGCCACAACGTCCTTGTCACGAATGCTCCTTGTTAATCTCATTGCCACACGCTGCAAGACCAAATCCCCTGCGTCATGCCCGAATGTGTCGTTGATCTCTTTAAAATAATCCAGGTCCATATACATCACTGCCGCTTTCTGGTTATTTTCATTTGCCCGATATATAATACTGGACAGACTACTTACAAAAGCCGCTCTGTTTAAAATAGAGGTCAGGGCATCATATGAGGCCATGACCTCAAGCTGACTTTCCCTCATTTTACTTTCCGTAATATCCTGATTTACCATAACTACTGCCTCGCATTCGTTATTTATATTTTTCAATGGCGTTGCATGAATTTCAAGGATTCGCAGCTGCCCGTCGTGTCTGTAGTGTTTGTGGACAACGCAAAATGGGTTTTGTGACTTGCACATTTGTTCTATTGTGCAGTCTTCGAAGTAATCGTTATTGCATTTTTCACTATTTCTATGAAAAAGCTCAAAGCATGTCAGCCCGTCCGTAGAGTCGTTAATACCGCCAAAGTAGAACTCTTTGACCGCCTTATTCATTAATAAAATCCTGTAGTCCATGCCGACTACCAGCACGGGGGCAGAGATGGTATCGACTATTATTTTCAGGTGTTCAAATGCAAGTTTCGTCTCATTGCGGGCGGTTTCTATCTCACTGGTGCGTATCTGTATCAGTTCTTCCAGATTATTGCGGTGTATCTCCAGCTCATTAAATAATGCCCTCTCTTTATCTTCGCCTTCTTTTCTCAGGATTATACCCGCCAGGGTATTGGCAACATATGATAAAAAATCATCTTCAAGGGCGTTTCGTACATGACCTTCCTTAACATAGAGATTAATTACACCAAGCACACGGTCCGTCGATTTAATTGGTACACAATAGTGCCCGTGGTTTTTCATTCCATCAAATCTTACATCGTGGTGTTCATCCAGATTTGACTTAAATATCGTATTGCCTGTAACCGCAGCCCGACCGCACAAACATTTACCAAATGGCAGTCGCCCGCAGGTCTCGAGCAATTTTGGAGATACCCCCCTGTAAGCCCTCATCACAAGGATTTCAGAACTGTTTTCTGCTACAAAGATACACCCAGTTTCCTTAATTGAAAGCCACGGCACTGTGCTTATTATCTCAAGTGACAAATGGAGGTGTTCAGAAAGGGAAATGGGTTTGAGCGACAGCTCCAGGATTGTGTTTATAACCTGCTGTATCAAGTTGTTATATCTTATCTTATCATCGGCTTCTTTACGGATTAGAATCCCCGCTACGGTGGCAGCGATATTCTTTAAAAATAGCTCCTCCTCATCTTTTCTTACGTGTCCATAGTTTACATAGACATTAATGAGACCAAGCAGTCTGTCATTCGTGATAATCGGGACACAGTAATGTCCGTGGGGCTGCATCCCTGGATAGCTGATTGTATGGTACACGCTGTCTGATGTAGGTACATATACCACATCTTTCTTAGAGGCCGCCATTCCGCAAAGGCATTTACCAAACTCTATGGAGGAACACACTCGAATGTGTTCCTCGTCAAAATTATGGTGTGATTTTAATATCAACCGGTCATAACCCTCTTCGCAAAGGAAAATACACCCCTTCGCCTGGAATGATATCCATGTGTCTGACAGGATAAGATTCAGGATTTTATCCAATTGTTCTTCAATGCTAACAGGGGAAACTGGCAGGAGGGAAACCCTCAGGATTTGATTTATAATATCCTGACTTATCGCGTTATGAACCAACAGCTCTTTACTTAATAATAATTCGTCATTCCTCTTTTTTAATTCATGCTGCTGTTCCCAGTAGAATATCCTGAGCAGCCCGGCTATGGATATTGCCGACATTACCGCCATAGCAGCCCTGAAGACCTGAACAGGGACATGTACGAAGGCAAGAAAACTTTCATGTGTTATAGGGCTGAAAGAAAACATGGTATTTTTTGGAACAACCAACCCTCCGAAAAACGCATATGCCGAAAAAGACAACATCGCCAATAGAAAATACTTATTAACTACAGCTTTATGTTTTATAATACTTATATCGCTCCGGTAATAATAAAACCCGGCAGCGGTAAAAACCGAACCCGGAAATGCAAATAAATATCTCGCAGCAACCCCTCCAGCCTTTAATCCATCAGCCGATACAAATGAAACGACGCCAATAACGACTAAACCCAGCGGCATTAACCACCATTTAATATACCGTGAGAATCCATGCAGCAGGGTGTTACCGCAAATACTCAAGAACCTTCGGCCAAATTCAAACAAACAGGCAAACGAACTTACCTGACAAATCCAGCTCAACGTTTTAAATATTCCGGTGTCTGGATGCATCAACACAAACATATCAAACCATTCATTTAACCCATGAATAAGGGCAAACGCAGCAAGTATCCAGATAATCCCGGACAGACTGAGCGTACTTTCTTTTCTTGGTTGGGTAAGGATTACAATCCCCAACAGGACAAAGGCTAACCCATAGAAGAAAAACACATGGTCTAAATTATCCTGAAACCACCTCGACATCAAATCCAGATTGTTCATGCCCCGCCCTCGCCTACTAATCACGCATTAACATGCTATTGCGAGAATCCAGATTGTTAGTGTGTACTATAATAGCACATACTAACAAATTTGTCAACATGTGAATTTTATTTGTAGCAATAATAACGGTATTTTTACAAACACAAAGGTTTCTTTAAAGGAAACAAATTTTCTTAAGATTAAGATTAAGATTAAGAGAGAGAGAGAGAGAGAGAGAGAGAGAGAGAGAGAGAGAGAGAGAGAGAGAGAGAGAGAGAGAGAAAAATCCGTGCACAC
>LNQR01000131.1 GCA_001541255.1 Candidatus Magnetominusculus xianensis | reverse complement strand
GATGGTACTACTTTCTTTCATGGATTGCCCCTCTCTCTGGTACATTTTTCATGACCGCTTTTGGTACATTTTATCATGGCCGGCGACAGCAGCCAATGTTAGGGGATGGCCCTATGACACATCTGAGAATGTAACCAGAAAAGTCTACAAGGACTGCCAAGTAGCCTTTGACGGCAACCGCTATGTGATACCACATAAATACGTTGGCAAGAAGGTGCTTTTGAAGGTTAACAACGGAATGATTCGCATCTTTCATAATGAAGAACTTTTAGTGACTTATCTTATTCCATAAGGTAAGGGACAGATGATGTCATATCCCTGGATTTATGAAGCCCTGCCCCAGTGTTTTCAACCCTCGCCGCGCACCCCGTGCATTCCAAGCGATAAAGTCGGGATAAACAACTGGAGGAATTAAAATGGAATTAAAGTGTTTTGTTTGCGGCACGACCGACAAGAACAGGGTCTTCTTTGAGTGTTACTACGAGGGTGAGAAAAAAGTAACCTGCGTTCGCTGTCTGCCTAGCTTAATCCACGGTCAGCACTGACAACATGGAGGGGGCGGCGACCAAATGCCGCCCTCATGCCTGTTACTTCTTCTTATTATATATCTCAATGATTTTACTGGTGATGTCCACTGAGCTTTTGTAGTAGGCTACAACACCCCTCTCAAGAATGACCGCATAGTCCTCTTTTTTGTTTAACTCTACCAGTATCTCGCTTATATCCTTATAAATCTGTGCCTTTAACCACCTGTCCATCTGCATTACCTCGGCGTCGAGGTCTTCTCTCTGGTGCTTTGCGGTACGGACTTTTTGTGTGAACTCTAAGTCTGCTGCCATTGCCTCTTCGGGCTTGAGTCCGCCTTTGTCAATTTTCTCCTTGAGTTGTTTTAAGTCCTCTTCTGTTTGTAACAATGGTTTTCTCTTCAACTCAAGAGTGCTTTGGTAGCGCTGCTTGTATGTACTTACAGCGGCGGCCTCGTTCATTATACGCTGTATGTCAAATACGCCGACTTTTAACGGTTCAGCCTGCAGCGGCACTGTGCCCAGAAGCATAACACACAACGTAAATATCAGCCTCATGCTTGAGTTAAATCTCATCTGATAATCCCGATGCCGTTACCGGAGATTATCCCACCGTTAAATAACCCGCCAGCCCATCCGTTCATTATAACTGTGCCGCTCCATGAGCTGCCTGTCAGGTTTCCGCCTGAGAGGGCGCCGGTTGTAAATGACGGCCCGATTGTGCCGTTCCACTTGCCGCCGCTCCACATGCCGAAATTAAAATATATGCTTATTCCGTTTTTTGTAAAATCAGAAAGATATATCTGATTCGATGTAGACAGGAGGGACGTGGCCGTCAGGTTTGTCCCTAAGCTGTATGTTCCGGTTATGTTTCCAATTGCAAAGATAGACGGTTTAGACCCTGAAGACGGCGCGAAGAACACGACATTGTTCATGTTTAAGTTGACATAGTCTGCACCGCTTATCAGCGAACCAGAGAGATTCGTGCGCCCTATCTCTACAGACGGGATGTTCAGATATGTCAGAGAAGTGACAGGTGTTGTCTTTGAACAGCCTGCTGCACCGGTCTCATCACCACAGGCAAGATATAGATACTGCGAGGCCGCCATGTACTTATAAATATCTGTCAACTGCAATATCCCGTTAGTGTAATACCCCATTGCAGTGCCGACTGAGATGACCGGGACATTCCCTACTGCCGCTGTACCGTAGCTCGTTCCATACACAAGGCCGTTGCTGTTCCACGATGTTATGCTGAAATATTTATCATTACTGTAGTCAATCCTGCTGCCCGGGCTGGTGATGTTGTTAAACCCATAATAATACGCGTCATAGCCATATATCCCGTGGTTTGGATCAATCGGAACCGCCACAATCTGCCCCGAGGCACTCCATACGGCGTTGCCGTAAATACTGCTAGTCACAGGATAGAACAAGCTGCCGTCTGACTGGGAGTAGGTTACGACGTACCCTTGCGTATTGTCAAACGAATTCGTATATTTACCCACTATAGTCCCAATTGTGCCGACACTAGTGGACACACCTCCGGCGACTGCGTTCATGTTTATATAAGAGTTCGCCGAAGAACTCCCGACAGAAAATGCCCAAAGAGGAAACCCATCCGGCGGGGTTGCTAAACCTGCTGCGGTGAAACTAAACGGCGTATTCGCCCCTGAGTATGTGCCTGATGTTATACTGCCAGTAATTGTTCCGCTTTTGCTGAAACTGTTTGAATAGCCAAGATATGCCGCAAATTCAGAAGCTGTAATCGTCCCGCCAAAATCATATGTCTTTGCAGGTGTTGGTGTTGGGACTGGAGCCGGTGCTGGCGTTGGAGCTGGTGTTGGGGCTGTTGTTGGGGCCGGTGTCGCCGGAGACGTAAGCGGCGATGTATCGTACTGTGTAACAGGCGGCTGGTAAACATTTGTGTCAGGTGATATGATATTCGATGATGTGATCACGTTTTTAACTGTGCTGTCTGCCACCAGAGTTTGAGCTGCTTCTCTGACTGGCGCTGCTGCGCTTACGGGTGCTGTTGTACCTGGCGTGACTGAACTTTTCGTATCGGACTGTCCGGTATCTTTTTTGCCGGGGTCGGTTGCCTTTTCGTTCCTTTGAGTTTCTGTGTTAGAGATAGGTCTTTGCTGCCCTGGTGGGGCGCTTTGTGGTATTACTACCATGTTACCGGCGGTTATATCGGTTGATTTGTCCGGGAAGCGCAGATTATACACATAAAAGACGCCTTCACGGATTGCGACAATAGTGTCACCTGATGCAGGCTCAAACATTATATCACCATCAGAGCCTCGAACGCCTGCTACTACATTAGGCGTATGAACCTCGAAACGATTTGCCGCAGGTGCATCTGCAATGCGCTTTGCAATGTCTTTATCAACAACCGCGCGCACATGTCCACGAGGGAGTTTTACCGTGCTTTTGCTTTGAGTGTTGTCTGAGATATATTCGCTGATGTCTATGCGTGTGCTTTGGGCAAGCCTCAGCACGTTGCCGTCTTTGAATGATATTTCAAGTTTTGACGCGGCCTTTGTCCTGATTGTGTCCTTCTCAAAGACAGGGTCGTTCAACTGCAGGGGTTTAGCTGGGAGGTTCCCGCCCCTTAAGATGTCAGCCTTGCCCTCTACAAATGTTACCTTGCCAATTTCTGCCTCGGCGTATACCACCGTTGATATTAAAAGCACTGACAGTACGAGTGCTATGTATATGCTTAGCCTTTTTCTTATCATAAAACCATCCCTCCTGATTAATTATTAATTACCCTAAAACTTAAACTCTACACCAGTTGTATACATGTTGCGGTCGTATTTATAGAGATATATATTTGAATACGCCGTCGTATGTGAATATTGCACGCTCACGTCCATGAACTTTGTCGCTTGCCAGACGATGCCTGCTGTGCCCGTGTAGGTATCATCTCTTCTTTTATACCCGAACACGGTGTGGTTGTATTTATATTTCTGAAAAAACGCCTCAAAGTTTAAAATGCCATACAGGTCATCAATGATTGGGAGTGTGGCCCCGGCAGTCAACTTGTTACCCATGTTGGCCCAGTTCTGCCCTTCGGTCAGGTCTTGGGAGTACTCATATCTGAAGTTCAGCATCCCCTTGCCCTGTGATAATATATAGATATAACCTGCGCCGGTCAGGTATCTGCTGCCTGTCCTGTCTTCGTCCGGGTCTGATATTGTGCCAAGCATGCCTCTTCTTTCATAGCCTGCGAATGCCTGAGCGATATGGCCTTTCTCAAACATCCAGTTTACTGTGGGTTTTACGGACAACAGCCCCATATAGTTCTTTCCTTTGAGAAGGGCATAGTTGTAAGTCACGGGCAAATATACGGCGCCGTCCTTGAAATTATATCCAGGGTTTGCCGTAAGTGACTGGATAAACAGGTTGTGACTTTCATTATGGAAGTAGTAGTTGCTTATAAGATTGTACTGCATGTTGAGAAACCACTGGCTGCTGCCCAGGTTTGGCTGGTAGTCTATTCTAAAGGTATTTAGTATGGCGCTGTCTCTTTGTCCTGAAATATCTACGCCGGGGATTCCATCTTCAGGTTTTAAAAGGACATTGTCGTCGTATCTGTAGGCTATGCCGACAGTAAAGCGCCATTCCTTATTCGATGCGATATTGTCCTCGACGGCCTTTTGGTATTCTCTTGCGAATGAGGCCATATCAGACGACGGGTCGGCCTCTATGACTGCCTCAAGCGCTGTTTTTGCATCGGTAAACTTCCGTTCCTTGTTGTATGCAGCCGCAAGCTGGTAGTTCACCGTCTGAGTCAATGACGGGTCAAGCTCCTTTGCCTTGTTAAGCGCCTCGATAGCGCCTGAGTTGTCGTCTTCCTTTAACAAGACAAGCCCCTTGAGGAAGGCTACGGCGGCGGGTCTGACCTTTGCGGCCTCTGCCTTTGCTATCCAGTCTTTAGCATCGCTCAGTTTACCCTGGCTGTAGCAAACCTCTATCAGCTCTGTGTATGCCTCTTCAACCGGCGGTACTATGTTTATGGCCTCGGTAAAACTCTCCTCAGCCCCCTTTATATCTCCGGTTTTCTTAAGGGCAACTCCTAAGTAGTACGCAATAGCAGACGAGCCTGGTTGAGAGAGCTTTGCCTTTTTGAAAAATATTATAGCCTCCTCAAAATTCTCTTCCTTCAGCGCTGCTATGCCCTCGTCTAGTTTAGTCTCTGCCGCCATTAATATGCTGGCACTAAACAAAAATAACGCCACAATTATTACTGTAGTTTTTTTCATCTTGACCTCTCTGCTTAAGATTATGCTCTTATGATTCCGCCATACCCCATCCGCCGATACATCTATATTAAACACTTACAGGCAAATAAAGTCAAATGCTTTCTTCCTAAAATGTGACAGTGCGTGCTATCTTCGCAGAAATATGTCCTGCATCTCTTTGTCATAGAGGAGCGTTATTACAGATGACAACCGCCCTATTACCGGCAGAGGATCTTTTAAGGACAACAGGTCGTCCTTTATTTTCGTATCAAAAAAACCCGGCTTCATGTGAAACCTGTTTGGATTCGTAATGAAGTGCATTATATCACCGGGGATAATCCACCTGCACATCACACCGGTCTTGTAATCGTTTACAGGGTCTATGTCGCCGTCCATTGCCAGTTTATACAATAAATAGGGGAAATCAACCCCTGCATTGATCGCAAGCTGTAACGAGCCCCAAAAGCGGGGGTTTATCTCCAGGAGCTTAGGCGTACCGTCTCTGGGGTCTACCCTGAACTCTACATGGGCAACACCCGTCCATTTAAAATATCTCAACAGCGACTCGGCAATGTACCTGACGTCGTCTCTCTTTATGCTTGCCCTCAGTGTGCTTGGCCCGCCTCTGACCGGATATTCCCTTAACCGTTTATAGACAAACGACGCCCTTACATCTGAGTCATTATTAAGGAGCAGGCACACACCCATGGCGTCCCCTCCGTCAGGAATAAACTCCTGCACTATGGGGAATTCGTACTGCTTGTGTACCCTCTCATATAGCTTTACGAAGTCTTCCTTTCTGTTGACATACTTAATCCCCCTTGCCCCTGAACTCATCTGCGGCTTTATGACAACAGGATAGGGCAGCTCTGCCGTAAGTGCTTCCAACTGGTTTAAGTCGTCAATAATATATGTCTTTGGGATGTCAAAGCCCTTTTCACGGGCATATCTCATCAAAAATGCCTTGTTGTGGAGCCTGAGTGCCAGGTCAACACCAGCAAACGGGATGCGGCAATACTTTGAAAGCCGCTCTATCTGCGACGTTACCAACGTCTGTGTCGTAAACTCCATCGGCATCAGCACATCATAGTGGTTTTTCTTGAGTTCGCCCTCAAGCCAATCTAAAAACTTGGCCGGCCTCTCCTTTGGCGATGGGTAAATTAACCGCTTGCTGCAATAATTCGAGAACAAGGCCGTTGCAAAGCGCGTCCATTCCCCTACGGCTACGTGAAAGCCCCTCAGACCCAGCGCCCTAACAGCGGCAAGCGTCTTATTCCATAATCCATCGAGAATCAGCACTCTAGGCACAGACATCACCCCCCCAACCTTGCTGACAGCCGCCTTTAATCGTAAGTATCTGTATTAACATCATACAGTATAATACAGAACCGGCTGGTTTTACAATCATGTAAAGAAATGACGCTATGTTGAGCTTGCCTTTGCCCCTGCTACTAATGAAAGTGGACGTTTCTGCCGATAACATGTTATGCTCTTAACAGAGGTGACGAAAGGAATTACTGAATGCTGGATTTAGCAGTAAAGATCAAGGCACTTTCGGGTGAAATTCGTCAGCGGTACGATTTTGTAAAAAATAAGGAATCGACAAAAGTTGCCCTGATACTACCTTTTATTAACAGCCTCGGCTACAATGTGTTTGACCCGTCTGAGGTTGTCCCCGATTATTCTGTGTCTGTTGACCACAGCGAAGGCATCGCAATTGACTATGCGCTCCTGCGCGGAGGAAAACCGGAAATAATTATCGAGTGTAAGCACTGGGGTATGAATCTCGATGTGGAGACTAACTCTATTCATGAGGCGTTTCTTCAGACGCAGGCCAAAATAGCCGTATTAACCAATGGTATCAATTACCGCTTTTATATGAATATAGACAAGGCAAGCCAGCTAGATAAAAGCCCGTTTTTTGAGTTCAGCATCCTGGAGATATCAGACTCGGCAATAGAGACGCTGGATAAGTTTGTTAAGCAAAATTTTAACATCGACGCCATCACTGCAACGGCAAAGGCACTGAAAAAAGAAAAGGCAAAGGTTATTGCCCTAAATAACTTAATCAAAAGAAGAAAGGTAAACAAGAAGGAACTATTTATATTTCTTCGGGAAGATATAGCCGCACCCGTCTCATGGAGTTTGCTTGAGTACTACAGGGGGGTTACGGTTGCAAGCGGGTACTATAGCTTGAGGAGCCTCGAGCTGGTGCTGTTTACGCGGCGGTGCGACCTGTTAATTATTGATGAGTGCCACTTTGAGGACATAGACGCCTTTTGTGAGTTTATGTATCACATTCAATACTCAAACGTGTCGTTTAAGGTGTTGGCCGTAATGAGTTCTAAAACCGACATAGAGCAGGTGCGCCAGCTCCTTTCACAGTGTGATATTGTTATAGATATAATCATCAGGCCGTTCACGATAAAGCGTCTCTACTCATACATAGAAACCACCTTCGGCTTGAAAAAGGCATTAGACCTGGGGATCAAGAACCTTACACCTGACTTAATAAGAAGCGGTCTGGTAGCAGCCGAAAATGTATATATACCGGGCAAGGACGAACACCTGGTCGAGTGCGGTGTTGTGATAGACGACACGCATGTCAGGGAACTGATAAAGCACAACATAACAAAGATCAAGGTTCACAAGGACATCTATAAATTTATCAACTGCTGGGAGTTTACAAAATGTAAGGATTTTGAGCAGTGCCCCTCGTTTGTAAACGTCGATGCAGATGGTTTTCTGGACGGCGTCAACGCTGGACGTGCCTGTATGTACATAAACGCCACACTTGACATCTGCGGCGGAGGCAGAAAATATAAATCGTGGGAAGAGAAAATAAAAGTCCTGTGTCAGGACTGCGAATTCTACAAGATGATACTGACATGCAACGACGGTAAAATCCCGCCGTCTATCAAGCTGATGGCCCATATGGATAAAAACATATTCAAGAGAAAAAATATGGAATCTGCAAGGAACAGTTACGCAAAGAAAACGCAAAATAAAACAAAAACATAACGCGCCCCACTTGAGCTGCCCCCATGAGCGCTTTGGTTGGCCTGTTGCCTATTGAATAGCACGTTGATTTGTCAAAACAAAATTCAGCTTTACAATAAACATAGTATATGGTACAATAGTGCGCTTATAAAGGAGGGCAGGGAGTGGAAAAACAGACTATTTTGATAGTTGACGACGAGCATGATATTCTGGATGCGCTGTCTGATACATTTATGGGCGATTATGAAGTGTATAAGGCATCCAGCGCTGCAGAGGCAATGGATATACTTAAAAAAACCACCATAGACCTTGTCCTTACCGACCAGCGTATGCCCGGTATGACTGGAAGCGAGTTACTAGCCAATATAGAAAGTGAATACCCCCATATGGGGAAGATTCTTTTGACCGGCTACAGCGACATCACCGCAACTGTCGACGCCATAAATAAAGGCAGGGTTGATAAGTATCTGACAAAACCCTGGGACAACGACAAGATACGCCGCATAGTCATGGATGTCCTGCAGGTGCGTATGCAGCGTATGATGAACGACAACAAGACCGTCGAGACACAGCTTGTCCAAAGCGCAAAGATGGCCTCAATCGGTGAATTGGCCGCTGGTATCGCACATGAAATAAATAATCCGGTTGGGTTTATACATTCCAACATGGGCAACCTGCGTAAGTTTTTCCTCAAGATAAGCGACCTGATAGCGGTTTACGACGGCTTAGACCTGCCGCCCGCTGCTGTTGAGACAATACAAAAGGTAAAGACTGACATTAACTATGATTACCTGAAGACCAGAATAAACGAAATGATAGAAAGATCAATAGTAGGCACCGAGCGTATCCAGAAGATAATCATGGACCTTCGCTCCTTCTCCCGCCGCGACACAGGGGAGGCTGCCGAGGCCGATTTAAACGAAGCCATAGATACCACATCAAGATTTCTGACATTCGAGTACAAGGAACGTATTAATATTAACAGGGATTTCGGTACACTGCCAAAGGTGATTTGCAACGTCGGGAAATTAAATCAGGTGTTTCTGAACATCCTTGCCAATGCCTGCCAAGCTATCGAGGGCAACGGCGAAGTAACAATAAAGACTCGCAGCGAAGGCGACAAAGTCAGGATTGAGATAAGCGATACCGGAGCAGGTATTCCGAAAGATAAGATTGATAAGATATTTGAGACATTTTTTACCACAAAGCCGATTGGAAAGGGCACGGGGCTTGGATTGTCCATAAGTCTGACTATCATAAAACAGCACAAAGGTACTATAAGTGTCGATAGCGAACCCGGCAAGGGTACTACATTTACAATCGTATTGCCGGTTGACAGCCGCGAACCGCAATGATAAATAAACAGAGTCTAAATGCGTAGTAACTATTCGTTCCCGCTGGTAATTTTTGTAGGTGTTATTTAAGTGGAAGGGGGAATATGAGCAATGAGCAGTGAACTATACCTTGATCTAGTGAGTAAGACTATTATTTCGATGTTGTCAAAAGAGATAGCTGCAGATGTTGGCACACAAGTAGGTATGCGCGTCAATGATCTGTTAAATAATACCCTTGCCGGTCTTATATCTGAACAAGTTAAAAACCAGACAGACAAGCTAGGGCACACCATTGTGGAACTTGAAGGTACACTGAAGCCGCAAATCGGCGAACTCGGCTCACGTATTACGGCAATCTCGGAACAAATCGTAGAGAAATTGGGTTTGTCCGGCGAAATAGAGTCCGTCAGGACGGCTCTGACCAGTTCTATGGACAATCTCTCCAGGCAGATGACGAATATAACAGACTCCACCAATGACCTGGTAAAAAAGTCCAACCTCGATCCCCTGAGGCAAGCGGTAGACGAGCTTGGGACGAAGACAGAAGCAACCGTTAAGACATTAAATGCAATGAGCATGGACATCTCTGCCATGAACGAGGCTCGTCAAGGCAATCTTGGTACGCTGATAGAGGGTGTTTCCTCAAAGATAGAGGCGTCGTTTACTGGTTTGGACAAAAGAATGGCAGCTATTGTCGAGACCACTGCAAAACTCGCCGGAGAGACTAATCTTGATATACTAAAACAGGTAGTTGACGGCATTGGAAAGCAGGCAGAACAGGCCGCGGCGGCCTCTGGCGCTATTAAGAATGATTTAGCTGCCATAAATGATATGCTTCAAAAGAATCTTGGTACGCAGATAGAGGGTGTTTCCTCAAAGATAGACGCGTC
>LNQR01000130.1 GCA_001541255.1 Candidatus Magnetominusculus xianensis | reverse complement strand
CCTCCGCAGCAGACTCATGCCCCCCTCAAAGAATGGGGGGGGGCTGACTGGTTTTATTATGACACAGTCTGGAAAGCGGGAATCCAGGAAACCATCGATCAGAGCTAAAAGTTTAGGCAATCTCAGCTTAATTTTTCTAATGCGTTTGCCCTGGTAAGGGTTGCCGCATTGAAGAGTCAAGCACCACGACACAATCGAACTTTTTAAACAAATCATATTGGTATAAAATCCCTGTGTGTAAGTCTTTTTCTGATATATGATATACTGCAGCGTTTGAATCATTAATCCTGTATGCTTCATTGTTATAAAAGAGATATGGATAAAGATTATATTCCAGCTTATCGGAAAATCCAAGCCTCCAACGCCTCAGCGGGTCTGTTTTGCTCAACTGCCGAAGCAGCGGGCCAACCACGCTCTGCGGCTTCCAGTCATGTGTGGTTACAACATGTAAGGACATCAGAGGTCCGGCAATCAGGACAACAGACACCAGGCAAGTCACAACGTATATGCTGGTCTTCAAAGGCGCAAGCGGACTAATACGAGCCCCGTCCATAACAATACCGGCAGATATAAATATCAGAGGCAGCCAAAACACATGATTACGCGTAAAGCCCAGAGACACTCCAGCCGCTGTACGTGCTGCGTAAGCAAACAAAAATGAAGCCGCAAGCACAGACAATACTATTAAAGCAGCGGCTGGCAGGGTTTTTTTACTTAGTATCACATTTAAGAGGAACAACACGGTAAGAGCGACCATCAGCGGCAGTATAATTGTCTGGAGAATATTTAAAATCGATGACAGAGGGAATTCCCAGTTTGTAAAAAGACCTTCTGTGATAAGCGATTTTAATATAGTTATGAGTGCATTGTTTACTTCACTGTGCTTACCTGAGACCGAGATTATTTTTGTAAAAACTTTATGATAGAGCAAAGCCAATGCCACGCAAGTCAGGCACAGAATTACAACCCCTGCCTGAACAGTTTTCTTAAGCGCGTCATACGGCCTGTCAGAGACCGTGAGCTGCACTGTTTTTAATCGGTGGAACATAACCGCAAGGAAGGCAAGATTCAGAGGCACAATAGTGTACAAACTCGTTAACATTGCACCTAATGCAATAAAATTCAGGGCACTAAAAAGAATGACCATAGAGTCAGCCTTGTCTTTCAGGAGCTTTGGATATAAAACAATGACCAGCAGCTCCAGATAAACCGCACCCAGGGCTATTGCATATCCCCTGGCCAGAATTGTTAAATCAAAGATTAAATAATTAAACAGGCAAGCCCCCAGCACAAGTATCTTTAGCACTCTGCCCCTTAAGGCGGTCTCTATAACAAGTGCAATCGATACCACATACACTATGCCAAAAAAAACCGCAGGCAGCCTTATTGCTGGCACCCCAAGAAAACTTTGTCCGAAGACTTTGACCGACAGATAAATCAAAACCGAGTTCAACAGGTGATTATTGGTCGATGAATAATTTGAAATTGCACTGTTGAAATCCATTGAAAATCTGAAATATGTGAGGGCCTCGTCATAAATAACACCGGTATAATAGGCCTTATATATCCTTAGAATCACTGCAAGGAGGACTATTGCGGCAAAACACCCGAGGTAGAGTTTGTGTGTTATGCCGGAATTATGTCCTTCTGTCATAGCGGGTAAATTTTACCACATTGATTATTTATTTGCATACTTTTATGCCGCTGGTATTATATAATGTCGGGTAGATAGTACAAAAATGGGGAACACGGGGGTACGGTGCTTAAGGTATTTTCATTAATCTTTGGGACATATTTTATTGGGGCATTGATAGTTGAAATAAGCAAGAGGCTCTCGCAAGACTCAACCACTAAGACATTTTGCGAAAGAAGGTTTCTCCCGCAGTTTAAGCTGTCTTCGATATTTCGAAAGATCACCGGCTGGTTATAACTTATCAACCGATTTTGCAAAGTTATTAGGTGATTTTGCAAATTTTTTTGTTTTCGTCGGGTTTTTGACGTTTTGGCAGCTCTTGATCGAAAATTCGAATGTCCTTTTTGTTGGTCAAAGAACGTCACGACTTCTTCGGAAAGTTTCAGCTTCAGTTATCGATATTGTGTGAGTGTTTTTCAAAAAGCCCACAGTGGGTCATATCTTTCTCTTACTTTGGACTGCCTCGTTATTCCCTACACTTTTTATCGCGGTTATTACTTGTAAAATGGCTGTATAGTTCTCACGCATTGTAACCACAGTGGGGTGACTAGCCCCGAGAACCTTCTCTCTTATTCCAATGGCTCGCTTCATCAACGGCTCCGCTTCTTCGTACATCCCCTGCGCATAGTATAACCCAGCCAGGTTGTTTAGGCTCGTTGCCGTATCAGGGTGGTCTTTGCCCAGAACTTGCTCTCTTATTCCAAGAGATCGCTTATACATCTGCTCCGCTTCTTCGTACCGCCCCCCCTGCGCTCTATACAACCCAGCCAGGTTGTTTAGGCTCGTTGCCGTATCAGGGTGGTCTTTGCCCAGGACTTGCTCTCTTATTCCAAGAGATCGCTTATACATCTGCTCCGCTTCTTCGTACCGCCCCTGCTCTCTATACAACCCAGCCAGGTTGTTTAGGCTCTCTGCCGTAGCAGGGTGGTCTTTGCCCAGGACTTGCTCTCTTATTTCAAGAGATCGCTGATACATCGGCTCCGCTTCTTTGTACCGCCCCTGCGCATCGTATAACCCAGCCAGGTTGTTTAGGCCCGTTGCCGTACCAAAGTGGTCTTTGCCCAGGACTTGCTCTCTTATCTCAAGAGATCGCTTATACATCGGCTCCGCTTGTTCATAACGACCAGTTTCATTCAGATAAAACCCAATGTGATTGAGAAGTAGTGCCGCCTCTACAGTTTCAATGTTATACCACTCGATCAATCCGGCACAGGCCTGTCCGCTTGAAAGTAGCCGCTTGCAAATGGGCCAGTTCTTAAGCTCGACGTAAGGAAAAACCTTGTTGACAGCATTGACCGCACGCTCTGCCCATTGCCTTTGATCATTTCCGCTCATCCCGTCTTTTATAACCGCCTGGACGAGACGGTGTATTTCAAGTGTGTCGCCCTCTCTTTCGATCAGTGAATACCGGCTCGCTTCGCTGAGCATTAGTTCAAACTCATATTGATCGGATGCCGCTTTGCTTAATTCTTCCCCAAGCTTGGAGGCACCCCCGGTAAATATCTCAATCGGTATTCCATCCGGATCCAAAAATGCGCAAAAGCGTATCAACTCCCCAGCCACGGGGCTGCTTTCCAATACCTTGTCAAAACAAAGCGTAAATGTCGTGGTTACCGATTCGGGATGCTCGTGTTCAGTCGCGGCTCCATGAATGATACGGGTTCCATGCAGGCCAGAACTTTTAATCTTGTAAATATCTATGTATTTTTTCAACCCACACTGTGTCGCCTCAATAAATGCCCCGGCCTGATCCAGCGCCAACGGCAGACCGCCCAGGGTTCGTGAAATCTCCTTAGCCAACTCGAACTGGATTGCATCGCCGTCGCTTATCTTCGCCCTGCGAAGAAGAAAGCATGCTCCCTCATCCAGCGTCATCTTCTCCAACGGCGTTGCATTAACGTATGTCCCGGTTGCCTTAAGACGGGTCGTGACAAGCGTCACCCCAACTGCATTTGACGGTATATAATCCGGTCTGATTTTATTTAAAACTTTCTCGTCGTCAACATTGTCGAATATGACAAGCCAGCCCGTATTTGCAGTTAACCAGTTTTTCACGTCCGAAACGACACGCTCCTGCTCCTTCGGGTCTCTTGCCGACAGACCAAGCTCGGCAGCGATGTCGATATACGAAGAGACAATTGAATCATTAGAGCCGGCCTTGACCCAAAGCACCGCGTCATAAGAGTCCTTGTAGCGATACGCATACTCAAGTGCAGTCTGGGTCTTTCCGAGCCCGCCAAGCCCCCTTATCGCCTGCGTCAAGATGCTATCCTTCTTTTCGACAAGGCTCTTGCGCAGTTTCCCCAGAATCTCCTCACGCCCAGTAAACAACGGATTTCTCGGATGGGGAATATGAAAATGATGAGATTTGCTGCCAGGGGCAGAAACAAACTTCTTCAGAATGTGAAACGCAAAGGCGCTGGCATTGTTTGCTGCCTTCTCTTGCCATTTTTGCTTGTCTGAAAGTTCTTTGCCGTCTATAAGATCCGATATTCCACGAATCAACAAAGACTGTACTTCCTGATTTGCATACGCGGCAGTTAAAAACCCTATTCCTTCCATTTCGACAGCCAGGGCATCGCCGTATTGATTTTTCAAAAACTTATACGTAGCAGACCGTGTACTTGCCACCACTTTTTCCCCGGCCGCGATGGGAGCAAAGTAGGCTTGAGGTTTCGGATCAGGCTGAACACCTGAAATATTGGCGATCCAATCGTCAGATTTTACTTCATGCTTGGCGCGCTCTCCAATCCTGAAAGATGGTCTATGTAGTTCCGGTCTGGGGTGAAAACTCTTTTTGTCTTTGCCAAACTCATACCCGTATACCTTTTCGGAAGCTACAATGTCGCCGAGTTGTACATCCTTTATACCGCCTGCCACACCGACAAACAGAACTACCTCAGGCTTGAAATGCTCAATAGCCCTTTCCGTGTGAACGGCTGCATTTTGATTTCCTTTGCCACACTCAACAAGCCCAACTTCCCATCGTTGATCATCATATTTAAAAATCCCTTTATCATAAATATTGCCTTTTTCGTGAGAATCCTCTTTAACTTCTGTCAGATATTGTTTTACCGCTTTATATTCAACAAGAAGCGCCGTTATTATTACCGCCAGTTTTTTCATATGTTCCCTCGCCAAAGTACACAGAATACCTCTTTAGTGCTTATAAAAAAATCTGCCACCATGCGGTATTATAACTTTATACCTGATTCTGAATCAATAGGAGATTGAACTTTTTCAGCAGTTTCTAATCTGTGCATAAGAACGACTTAAGTCTAACTGCCGGTCATCCAGTAACTCAGGCCGTGAAATTGTTCAGCTCTATCGTAAAGACGGCGCCTGTTTCCCCGTTGACTGCGTATATTTTGCCGCCCATGTTGCTTTCTATTATTATCTTTGACATGTAGAGGCCAATTCCCGTACCTGCTGCCCCTTTTGTTGTAAAATACGGCTCAAACAGCTTATCAAGAACCTCTGTTGGTATACCTCCGGCGTTATCTCTTACCTCGACTATTATCATGTCGGCTAACTTTGACAGCACAACTGAGATCTCGCCGTCCTCTACGGCGCTGCCCTTGCTGAGAATGGCGTCTCTGGCGTTACATAGGACATTTAGTATCACCTGCTTGAATTCGTTTTCGAATCCCTCAACTGTTAGTTCTGGTTTACAGAGACATATTGCCTGAGTTTGACTTACTGTCGTCTTACGCACAGCCTCTGGATATGTGCACGACAAGCTGATTTTTATGCCTGACTCTGTAAACAAATCATAGACCAGGTAAATCACTTCTTGTATGGCGGTATTTATTTTAAACGGCATCCTTTCCTTACTTGGTTTAAAAAAATTCGTGAAATCGTTGATAGTATTAGACATGAACTCGACCTGCCTTAAGGTGTTTTCTACCATTTCATATAGATAGGCCTTGTCAAGTTCGCCGCATCCATAGGCGTCTCTTGCGTCCTGAACATATAGGGCGACGGCATTCAGGGGCTGGCGCCACTGGTGGGCAATTGCCCCAATCATCTCGCCCATTGACGCCATTTTGGACTGTTGTATCAACAGGTAGTCTTTTTGTCTGCTTAGCTCTACCTCCTCTTTTACCCTGTTTTCTAACGTTCTGTTTAATTCCTTCAGCTTGCTCTCCATGTTGTGCCTGTTGAGGGCCATCTCTATGTTTGTCTGCAATTCCTTGTCCTGAAACGGTTTAAGTAAATACCCGAATGGCTCGGTTAGTTTAGCCCTCTGAAGCAGTGCATCGTTGACGTGTGAGGTTAGAAAGATTACCGGTACATCGAGACTCACGCGTATCTTCATTGCGGTCTCAATACCGTCCATCTGCCCATTGAGCGATATATCCATGAGAATTATGTCTGGTGTGCTGGTCTTTACCAGTTCTATCGCTTGTTCACCGGAGGATACAATATCAATGACAGAATAGCCCATGTCCTGTATGATCAGTTTTATCGCGTTTGCTATGATAAACTCATCCTCTACGATTAATACAGATTTTTTATCCACTAGTATGCCCCCTCGCCTTGAATCGCACTATTATTTCCGTTCCATTATCCCTTTTCAGTTCTAATTCGCCTCGCAGTTGGGTTTTCGTTATGCCTGTTATCAACTGGCAGCCAAGCGTTTCTGTGTTCCATATATCAAGTGTCTCAGGGATACCAACCCCATCATCTTTGACAGTCAGTTCGATTATACCGTTTGAGGCACAATGGAGACCTATGTGTATCTCACCGTCGCCCCCCGCTGGAAATGCGTATTTAGCAGCGTTTGTGAGAAGTTCATTAATCAGCAGGCCGCAAGGTATGGCTAAATCTATTCCTAAAGATACATCGCTCACATCTGTTATCAGCTTAATGCCGGATAAATTACCCCTGTATGTGCTGTAAATTGTCTTTATGAGCTTGTCAATATATTCCCTGAAATCAACGCTGGTCATGTCATTGGTGCGGTAGAGCATCTCATGAACCGAGGAAATCGATTTTATCCTGTTCTCGGTTTCCTTGAATATCCTCAACGAATTTATGTCTTTGATGGAATAACTCTGCATCCTCAGGAGGCTTGAGATTATTGCCAGATTATTCTTTACTCTGTGGTGGATTTCCCCAACAAGCATCTCTTTTTCCTTAAGTGAAGCTGTTATAAGCATCTCTGACTTTTTCAGTTCTGTAATGTCGTGAAATAATGCAAATTTTGACACCGAGCCGTCTCTGTTTTTTATAGGTGTATCATACCTGTGATAAGTCTTATTGTTCGCAGGATAATGCCACTCCCAGTAAATGGTTTTACCAGAGAAGACCTCCTCTTTCCTGCACCACGGACACGGCTCTGATTTATTATAAAAATACTCGTAGCATAAACGTCCGGTCACCGCGCCGAATTCCCGTTCTACCACAGGGTTTATGTATTGAAGTTCGCAGTTTTGACCAGTGATATAAATACCATCATCAATGGTCTCCATAATTGAAATCAACTTATCTCTTTCTATCCTTATTTCCTCTTCTATCTTCTTCTTTTCTGTTATATCGCGGGCGGTTGCGTAATAAAATCCCGCCTCAGGCGAAGAAATCCACACAAGGTCTTTATACGTCCCGTCTTTGCAGATATATCTGTTCTCAAAATTTATCACATTCAGCCCCTGAGAGAGTTTTACCATCTCATTCAGTGTTTTTTGTCTGTCATCAGGGTGTACAAATTCGATAAACGGCCTTGACATCAGTTCCTCTGCGGTGAATCCAAGCGTTTTTTCAAACATGGGATTTATCCTTCTGAAATATCCATCGACATCCGCTATACACAGCATATCCAGAGAAAGGTTGAAAAACTTATCAAGGTCTGCCGCCGCCTGCTTGCGTTCGGTAACGTCCTTAAATATCGCAATCCAAACCGTACCGTATTTGTTATGTTCAAATGTAGAGATAGTCGCATATATCCAGAAATGAACGCCTGTCTTCTTAGTACACAGCAGTTCTCCTTTCCATACACCACCGTTTTGCAGAGATTCTCCTATCTCATGGACTGTTATATGTGATGGGGCAATGAGCGTACTTAGGCATATGTCCGTACACTCCATATCTTCACAGTCGAACATTTGCCTCATTTTAGGGTTTGCGTAAACAATCCTGTTGTCCACGGCGTTTACCAAGATTACCCCTTCGGCCATATTCGTTATTATCTCACCCTGCAGCCGTAGTTCCAGCTCCATTGCCTTGTGCTCAGTAACATCTCTGGCAACGGCATATATCCTGGCATCCTCCATGACCGGCACCGCCATCCATGACAATATCTTTATTGAGCCGTCTTTGCAGAAATACCGGTTCTCGAAGTTCTTTGTTGTCAGCCCTTTGATTTGTTTGTCTATTTCTACAAATGTAGCCTCGTGGTCATCGGGATGGATAAAATCTATCAACGGTCTTGACAGGAGTTCCTCCCGCGTAAATCCAAGTGTCTTTTCAAACTGCGGATTGACCTGTTTGAAATAGCCATCCATAGAGGCTATACAGATTAAATCATGGGATTCGTTAAAAAATATATCTCGCTCTTCCATAATAACCTTATTTAAAACTAAAACCCTTCTGAAACACAGGCCGCAGCGCTTATGAATATACTACTCACATACACCTCCTAACCACTGTCAGACAGGGTTATTACTCTGGATTATTAGCCAAGGAGCCGCTTAAGATAGTGTAGCACACGGGAATGTTATTCCACCTCGCCAGAATAACCGATTTGTTTTATTTTCAGACACCATCTTATCTATCCAGTGTCAGATTACATTGTTAGCAGCACAACCCAAAGATATCCTTGATAGCAACTTGCAATCCTTCAATTATTTTAGAGATAACAACTCCTTCAAATGCTGCAATGGAATGTAACTTATACTTGTCGTCATCTATAGTTAAAATCTCAATGGTTTGAAGTTCAGGGATAACAATCCAGTACTCAGGTACTTTGTACTTCTCATAGATTGCCTTCTTAATATCTGTATCTTTTTCATAACTACCCGCTGATATGATTTCACATACCATATCAGGCACTCCTCTTATCCAGTCCTGCCCAATGTTCATATTCTCTTTTTTAATGAATAATATATCAGGTTGCAGGCGGTTGACTCCTTCTTCAAAAATTACATCGAGAGGGGAGAGACAAACCTCTCCAAGATTATTCCTGTTAACGAACTGCCCTATAATCAGATGTAATTTGCTTACAATCCTTTGATGTTTAAAAAACGGACTTGGACCCATTACTTCCTCTCCATTTATGATTTCTGTCAAGTCTAAATCTCTGGTTTGCATAGCAATATTGTATCACTGGTGTTAAGGATTTGTCGACAATAATTCCAGGGCAAACGCATTTGAAAAATTAAGCTGAGATTGCCTATACTTTTAGCTCTGATCGATGGTTTCCTGGATTCCTGCTTTCCAGACTGTGTCATAATAGCACCCCCCTTTCTTTTGAGGGGTGGGCGTAGCGGCTAGGCAGCTGGGGTAT
>LNQR01000129.1 GCA_001541255.1 Candidatus Magnetominusculus xianensis | reverse complement strand
AATCATGGGTTGATAATACTATAAATGACAAATAATGCTCTCAAAAACCCTTTATAGCGATAGGTGCAAATTCCTATGTCGGAGCTTGGGGGAAAAGTTTGACTTGCAGACAGGGGGCATATTATGTTACTATCACATATCAAACGTGTGTGCAGAGGGTGTCAAGAGGGTGTCAAATTATGGATTATTCAAAGGCTACTGAGTTTGAAGATTTTAACATTATACTCAAAGGTATAATAAACTATCTCAAAGAACAATGCGGCGGCGATGCGGCATTGGATGATGACCAGGAGGCCCTAATCTCCGAGGTGGTGAGCTATGTTGACTTACAGGCACGGCTCAAAAGAAAACTCCTGCAAATCGGCATCGCCCTATCGGCGGAGAGAAATATCGATGCCCTGCTTGAGATGATCGTGACTGAGGCGATGAACTTCACTAGCGCCGACGGCGGAACGCTTTATATTACGTCACCTGACGCCAAAAGTCTGACATTTAAGATAATCCACAATAATTCATTAAATGTAAAAAAAGGCGGCATAAGCGGCGAGCCTCTCAAATTTCCACCGGTGCCGCTCTTCAAGGATGACGGCACAAAAAACATGCACAATGTCTCCACGTATGTGGCCTTAACCGGTGAAACAATCAACTTTCCAGACGTATATGAAATAGAAGGGTTTGACTTTAAGGGGACAAAGGAATACGACAAAAAAAACAACTACCGCTCCCGTTCAATGCTTGTTACCCCCATGAAAAATCACGAAGGCGAGATAATCGGCGTCTTGCAACTGATTAATGCCGGTGATGGTACCGGCACTGTGATACAGTTCTCCCCTGACTATCAATTTTTAATCGAGTCTCTGGCCTCACAAGCGGCCATTGCCATTACAAACACAACACTTATAAGAGAGTTAAAAGAGCTGTTGGATTCCTTTGTCAAGGTAATAGCGTCCGCAATTGACGAAAAATCCCCATATACGGGTGGACATATAAGACGTGTCGCAGAGCTGACGATGGATATTGCCACCGAACTTGGCAAATCGCAAGAGGACAGATGGAAGAATTTTACACTTACCCCGGAAGAGCAGATGGAGCTAAAAACAGCAGCGTTGATGCACGACGTTGGAAAAATCACCACGCCTGAATACGTAGTGGATAAGTCCACGAAACTAGAGACTATTACTGATCGTATAGAGACTGTAATTATGGGGATTGAGGTATTAAAAAGGGACATTGAAATCAGATATTTAAAGAAGAAGTCCGAACTTGAGGCCGAACATGGCGGAAACGGTCAGAGTGCCCTGCAAAGACTCGCTGAGGATTTCACGCAGCGAATTGCAGAGCTTGATGACGACATAGAGTTTCTGAAGAAGGCAAACATAGGAGGGGAGTTTATCTCTGACGCCCATATCGAAAGGATAAACAAGATAGCCTCATATAGTATTACCGTCAAAGGAAAGGCAGAGCCAATCTTGTGTGATGATGAGCTAGCAAATCTGTGCATTCGCAGAGGAACGCTCAACGACGAGGAACGTAAAGTAATAATGAATCACGTCACGATGTCAATTAAGATGTTAAGCCAGTTACCCTGGCCTAAAAGCATGAAAAATGTACCCATTTACGCAGGGCAGCACCACGAAAAACTTGACGGCACAGGGTACCCCTACGGTCTCTCAGCAGATAAGCTCTCAACTAAGTCAAGGATAATGGCAATAGCAGATATATTTGAAGCCCTGACAGCAGCAGACAGGCCATACAGACCGGGTAAAAAGCTCTCCGAGTGTGTTAGAATACTAGGTTTCATGGTAAAAGATAAGCATGTCGATAAGGAACTGGTCGATTTCCTTATAACCTCAGGGATAATAGTTAATTATGCGAAAAAGGAAATGAAGGATTACCAGTTAGATAATTTCACCTATGACGGCAAAGAATACAAGGTCATGTAATCATATGCCGCAAATATTCAGGAGGTACTAATGAAAAATGTAGTTAAGCTCTTGTCATTTAATACGTTCATACCAGTATTTTATCCTGCTCTGATGCTGCCAATAAAGCCATGGCGCACGAAGGCAATAAAAATGCTGGATTTTCACACCGGAGACCGTGTGATTGTCCCCGGCGTGGGAAGCGGTCACGACCTTTCCTCCCTGCCTAACGATGTCCATGTCGATGGTGTTGACATAAGCGACGTTATGCTAGGGTTAGGAAGATTAAAACTCAAGCTCTTCGGCAGGGAAAAGCACGTAACCCTTAACAAGATGGACGCTGAAAAACTGTTTTTCGACGATAATACGTTTGACAAGGCGATATTAAGCCTGTTTCTTACTGTTGTGTTCGACGCGAAAAAGGCATTTAAAGAGATCGTCAGGGTGGTAAAACCCGGTGGGCAGATACTCATATTTGACCATCTGTTTAGAAAAGGGGATGTCCCCACAGTGCTTGCCAAACCGATTGACGCGGTCTTAAGCTACGGCTTTGCGAGTGTAGCCAGGGTGCTTGATGACATAATTGAAGGACATCCTGTCACGGTGGAAAAAATTGTAAAAGGCGATCCGGTAGGGTTCATTAAAGGGTTCTTACTGGTCAAACACTAAGCCCCCTACCCTCTTGAACAACGCACTGATATATCCTGAGATATTTAACAGCTCAGGGATTACCGCATTTTTTACGGGCAGGACAGTGGGAATTGATAAGACAAAATTCCCGCTTCCTCAAAACCCGGAGCCAATGCTCTACATGCCCGTTCAAAGACACACAAATACTGTGATAATTATCAGGAAAGGCTCTAACCTTGCGGAGTTAGATTTAGGGCGCATAGGCGATGCCGTTGTCACAGACAGAGCAGATGTTGTAGCCGGTGTACGTACTGCGGACTGCGTTCCAATATTACTATACGACAGTGTGATGGCTGTGGCCGGGGCGGTTCACGCTGGGTGGCGCGGTACAGGTAAGGGCATATTGAAGGCCGTGATTAATATATTTATTGAAGACTTCGGCACTAAGCCAAAAGATATATTGATTGCCTTCGGGCCGTCCATACGCGGGTGCTGTTACGTCGTAGGGGAAGAGGTAGTGGAGGCCGTCACATTAGAAAGCGGGAAAGGGGATTATATCACAGAAAAAGACGGTCGTCCATACGTTGACCTCGTTGGGGCAAATACTGCCCAGGCGTTATCGTTAGGTGTAAGACGGGAAAATATCTGGACATCCGGCAGTTGTACTTTTTGTGATTCAGAATATTTTTTTTCATTCCGTAAAGAGGGCACTCTAAGGGGAAGCCAGGGGGCATTCATATCTGCGTCACCCCATAAACGAGAATACAAGGAATGACCATCATCAGCCATTCCCCCCAGGAGACAATAGAAATAGGCAGGCACATCGGCAGACACCTAATCAAGGGACTGAGCGCATTCATGTACGGTGAGCTTGGGGCAGGGAAGACAATGCTTATTAAAGGCGTCGGCTCTGTATTTGGGATACCGGAGCGCGACATCACAAGCGCCACTTATACAATAATTGCCGAATACGAGGGGGCTGTTCCATTCTACCACATAGACCTCTACCGGCTTGATGATATTAAGTCAATAGAGGAGGCAGGTGTTTTTGAGTGCATTGGGCATGGGAAGGCTTCGGCAGTTGAATGGGCTGAGAAACTTGACGGCGTTATCAGCGGGGCCATCAGAGTTGATATTTCATACGTCGATAATGACACAAGGCAAATAACAATACAAGGGATAGATGAAAAAGATTGGGATTATAACCAGACCGGGTAAGGGCGAGGCGCTTGAGATATTAACGGGATTGATTCCCTGGCTAAACGGTCATGACTGCGAGGTGTATGTTGATAAAGACACTGCGCGCCAGCTTGGAAATATAAATGTTGATTTCAAGGAATGCCTCCGTAGTGAGATGCCGCTGTATGTGGGGCTGATAATTGCACTTGGCGGGGATGGGACAATGCTTGCCGCCTCAAGGATTGCTGCCCGGAGGGGAATTCCGCTCTTTGGAATTAATCTTGGAGGTCTTGGGTTTATCACCGAGGTAAACAAATCGGAGACCTATGCCGTCATAGAAAAAGTGGTATCGGGGGAATGTGACATAGAAGAAAGATTAATGCTTGACGCCTCTGTGATAAGGGCCGGGAACGTGGCCGCCAGATACACTGTATTAAATGATATAGTGGTAAACAAGGGGGCGCTTGCAAGAATATTTGACATAGAGGTATCCATTGACGGCAGATATGTGACTACATACAAGGCCGATGGGCTGATATTTGCAACACCAACCGGCTCAACAGCATACAACCTGTCTGCCGGGGGCCCAATCCTCTACCCAACGATGCACTGTATCGTGCTGACCCCGATATGTTCCCATACACTTACTAACAGGCCGATAGTAGTCCCGGACGACGCCAGTATCGAGGCCGTAGTTAAGACCGGGACTGAGGATATTTGCCTGACACTTGATGGACAAATGGGCTTTCACCTCAAGCAAAACGACGTAATAGAAGTAAGGAAGTCGGCATACAAGACTAGTCTGGTTATACCATATGAAAGGGACTATTTTCAGATATTAAGGGAAAAGCTCAAATGGGGGCAGAGATAACGACGATGACAGACAAACTAATCAAAGAAAAATTAACTGATTTATTAAAGATATACGATAAGCTGGGTTTTGAGGCCTTGCCTGAAACAGTGCTTACAGTTCCAAAATCTAATCCATCTGAAGCGCTCTTAAAGGCCATAAGAGACGACATAGGAAACTGCACAAGATGCAAACTCCACACTGGCAGAAAGAACATAGTCTTTGGCGAAGGGGACCCGGGCACAAGGCTGATGTTTGTGGGCGAGGGTCCCGGGGCAGATGAGGACGAATCAGGAAGGCCGTTTGTCGGGCGGGCAGGCAAGGTATTAGAAAGCCTGATAAATAAGATGGGCTTCCAGCGTGAGGCAGTATATATTGCAAACATAGTAAAGTGCAGGCCCCCGGGCAACAGAGAACCGGAGGAGGATGAAATAGCCGCTTGCCGTGGATTCGTAGAAAGACAGATAGAGGTAGTAGCCCCTGATGCTATAATGACCCTCGGCAACGTATCGACAAAGACGCTGCTGTCGACAGATAAGACGATAGGTCAGATGAGGGGCGAGTTCCATGATTACAACGGTATCAAGGTGATGCCGACATATCACCCGTCGTATTTTCTAAGAAACCCAAGCAAGAAGATATTTACGTGGAATGACGCGGTAAAGGTGCTGAACTATCTGGGCATTGAAGTAATAAGCTCTAAGTGAGAGACTACAGAGGGTCGATGTCACCTGACTATTCTACTTATTATGGGTCTCAACTTGAAGAATGAGGGCTCTGCCCTCAAACTCCCGGCAGGGAACTTGTCCCCTGCACCCCATCTAACGGGGCTTCGCCCCTTTGAATCTATATTATTATGAGTTAGAATAATTGACATCCCTGCTCTTTAAATTCCTCAATTTTAACCAACAAATCCTCCTCCGTGCAATCCAGGTATACAGCCAAACATTTAATGCAAAATAGATTTTTTGTGCGTCTGCCGAGGAGTTTCCTGTTCAGCGCGAAATGGTCTTTCGGCAGCGCACAATTACACTGAAGACATACTGGTTTCATATTCGTCATCAGCCGCTTTTCAGCACTATATCTGGAATATCCCTGCCGCGATATTCCGTGTCTATAATCCCAAGCTGAGTCTTTATAATCCTTCTCATCGATTTCGCCGGCTCAAGACAGTATTGACTAAACTGCTGCGAATCAATATCCTCAGATTTTCTGATATGAGGAAACAGTAATTTCATAAAACCTGTACAAATCTTTTTTATCGCCTCAGTGTCTCGTGTATCTGCAGTGGTTGGGACATCAAGGACCTCATCGACAATTACCCTGTAGATTGGCTCATCCCTAAACATATGAAGGATTTCAGAGAAATATTCTACGTTGAGCGCCCATGCGTTGACTTTCAGGTCTTCTTTCATTCGGGGGATTGCCCATCCCTTGATAAACCCGTGGAAGCGGTCGATTAGGGCGGATTCGTGGAAGACCTCAGGCAGATTCATAAACATATTGACGTTTACATTCATATGCTGTTCGTCGATATTCCCAAGAAGAATAACGCCTGCGTGCCCTGTACCTCTGTAGTCGCCTACGCGGTACTCGCCGCTTTCCATATAGCCCTTGAGTATGCCCTGCATCTCGTTCTTATCGGGGAATGTTATGCTCTGTACCTCGTCAAGCGCAACATAATCATATCTGGAGGCCAGACCGCCCGCACCCTTACTAATATCGTAGAACATCTTTGCCCGTGAGATACTGCCGCCGCTGATGAGCCATCCATACTTACTGAGCTGTGAAAACAGATATGACTTACCGGTACCCTTTGGCGCAAGTTCAATAAGATTCAGACGTTTTTCGATAAAAGGCAATAACCGGCTGAGCATAGTGAGTTTTTGAGAGCTGCCGCTGTATCCTGCTGGATTGTAATCTATTGCGCTGAGTATTATATCTATCCACTCTGCCAGCGTAAACTCGGCTCTTGCCCCGATGTAGTAGTCCATATCTATGGTATAGGGACAAAATGGTTTGAAATCCACCATCTTTATTACGGTTTCCTCGCGTGTGCCATGATTCGTACAGACCAGCTCCACCACACCCCAGACCTCATTCGGTGAAAATAGATAATCCTTGTTCAACTCAACAGTGTCCCAGTCGGCAATGGCCTCTCCTTTTCTCTTTGGCACGGCAAAATCAGGCAGACTAAAAAATGCTGTACGACTTGATATATCTATCTCAACCTTTACCTTTGCAAGAAACCTGACGGACTGATAATTTCTTGCCATCTCAAATTTCAGATGTTCCCATTGTTCCTTTTTCGGGATGACCTTCCTGACGTAAGCAGAGACCTCTTCTTTGTCTATAACGCCGTTTTCATCGGCGAACTTCATAAGAATCCAGTCTCTCATAAAAGAAGGCAGGCTCAATACAGAAAAAAACTTCCCCTGATCGGGAGACTTATAAACCAGCATATCTGAAAAATATTTTTTTAACTTATCCTGTTCAGCCGCCATGTATTATCCTCTCACATATTATACATCAAGTTATATATCAAGCGTCGATGTTATGCCCTTTTGTATTTTATATTGAATACTCCCTAATAGCCTGCCCTCATGTAAAATTTTGGCCTTGTAATTATCTATTTTTCTGTCCACATCAGGCTCAAAATACCAGCAGTCAATGTCTCTGGCGCAGTCATATCTTTTGCTTTGAACCTCTGCATATAACTTATCGAAATCCCTGTCAATCTGAAATTTAACGACAGCTTTTTGCCCTGCCCGCAGCCGGATTTCAGGCGTGACAACGGTAATAGTCACCGCCGCATCAAACGGCCGTTTCGACAATTCTATAACGGGAACCAGCACCTCCTCCAGGGTCGCCCCGCCGTGTATTTCTCCGGTAATATTCCCTTGTATGCTAAATCTGTCATAACCTGCAAACACATGATATTTGTCTTTATCCACACATCCGGCAATTTCGCCTTCGTAGTTATTGCTGCTGTCTTCGCAGTAGCGCCCGTGTCTTTTAACCGCCGCACCTTCTTTTGCCTTGTGTGCGTGCGCCTGTGCAATTACGGCCAACCTGCTTGCACCGTGGTCGGCGGTAATAATAACTTTTTCATATTCTGATAACTTTTCAACTGCCTGCCTTAACGCCTTCTCAATCAGAGTGAATTCTTGTACTATATATTCGGGATATTCCCCTTTGTGTTTCAGTTCGTCTAATTCGCGAAACTTAATTGGATTTCGCCCCTGTAAAAAATCATTATTTAATTCCGTGATGGTTGGAATATTCGCGTAACCGATTTCGATTTTATAATAAACGCCATGGTGATGCTCCCTAAGCAGGTAAACAATAAGGCTTAAATACTCAACGCCAAGCGCGTCTATCCAGAAGATAAGGGTGCCGTTACCTTTACCATATGCGTCGTCAAAGAGCTTATTCCGTGAGCTTAACTCCCACCAGAGACCCTTCGACGCATATTCACTGACTTTATCAATAAATTCGGTGTTTACCGTATTCGTAATCTTTTGCCGCTTATACTGCCCAAAGTACTCAGTAAATTTTTCGCTCTTAAAGACATACGGCTCAATATATGCCCTCAGCACTGGGTCGGCAGTCTCTAATAAGCACATAATTTTTTCTGTTAATCCCTCGCTCTCTATCGTCCTGAGTATTTCACATCTTTCTTTTGATGTGTAATCGGTGAGATAATGCAGCCTTTGCGTGGGTTTCTTTTTATTGATCTCATCCCAAAAAGACTGCGTCAATGTTTCAATTGACAGACATTTCAGGTATTCCTTCCGTTCACGATAAAAGCCATCATACTGGTTATGCTTAAAATCTATCTTACAAATTAACTCAATTATGTTATCTCTAATGTTATCTCTATATGTGTCGCAGCCCTGAGTATCTAATGCCATGCGCAGATACCCGTCTGCAGACTCCAGCTTTGACCATAACCATATAGCCCATTTCTCAAATTCGGTACACCCGCCCCATTTCTCAAACAAATATTTGGCATTATATCCTGGAATGTTAAATATACGGGCAAAGACCCCGCCTAATGTCCTGTCAGAGTTCATTCGGTTAAGAAGTTCGCTCCAGTGCAAATTAGTACCCATCGATTCGCTTATTGCATTGATATTGCAATGATACTTTAATACATCAAATGCTGTTATCAATACCGTTACTTTATCAGCGCTGATGATATCTTTATAGAACAGTATATCACTTACGCGCAGCACTATAGGCTTATCTGGATTTTCCTCCCAATAACTATAATACCTTTTGATTCCTGTTATGTTATAGCCCGTCAAATCAACATTATTCAGGTCGCTTGGGAGTATGATAAGTGAGTAGTCGTCATCTTCTGTAGTTTCAAGGAATAATATATTTTTCTCATATCGAATATCCCTTTTGATAAATTCAGAAAGAACGTTTTTCATTCGATACAGCGGGATAAAAATGGCGATCTGTTCGTTGTTAAATCCAAGGTTAATGATTCTGGACAAGATATCGTTAGTCTTGTCATTGTTTATACGCAGGTATTCAGATAGGGGGATTAACAATGTGCGTACTCTTGTTTTTCTTAATTCATTAATCATCCTGTTGATATTAGGGGTTAAATCATTCTCTGCGCAGAAGTCTGACAGCCGCAGTGATTTCTGGCAAATATCAGTAAGCCATGATTTCACAGTAATCCACATATTGAGACTCTCCACATTGATAAAACAAATCGGTACAGTCAGCTCTAAATCGCTGACTACATGGCCTTTAAGTTCATCTAATGTCGCGAAGTTCATGTTTTTGTCTTAGTTGATTTCATTATTCGAATTCCGACAAGCGGGTCGTTTTTTATAAGTTCCTTTAAATAATCTTTGGCGTTGACTGGCGTGAGGCGGTCTATTTCATCAAATACTGTTTTATAATAACCGCCATTATATTTTTCATTTCCAAATTTCTTAATCTTATCTGCAAATTTATCTCTGTCATGATACCAGTTGTAGATATTAGGCGATTCAGATTGCAGGATATTTTTTAATTCACCGAGATCTGCCTCTGTAAATATTATTTCATATTCACCGGAGATAAACTCCTTAAATGTCTTATTACATAGGTCAATATCGTTTAGTGCGGCGATATTCCGGCTCTGTTTCAGGAATTTAATCGCGTTTTCTATAACTTTTCTGTCTGTGGTAGTCAATTCCTTGTTGATTATACCAAATACGCGCATTGCCTCTTGTATTTCGCTGCCAAATAAGCACAATACCGGTATCTTTCTGCTTTCTGACCACTTCTTTGGCGTCTCTGTTGCCGTCAACTCTTTCCATTTTTCAAGCAATGCATTAAAGCTTTTATTTTTTTGATGCTCATAATGGCATTGTTTTAATTCCTGAAGATATTGCTCCAGTGATTTTAAAATAGAATCAGATTCCATTTTTTTATAGATATGTGCGCACTCATCGTCCGAGAGCGGTTCGTTTAGGATATCCGGCAGCATGTCGATGAATATTTTATATTGATCACTATAAAATTTATTAAACATGTCTGAATTTTGTTCTAATTCCGTGATAAGCGCTGCGGCGTTTGTGTTTCTTAAGCTGTCTGTCTTATAAATATCGATTAAATAAAAGAACAGTTGGTTAATTGGTTTACAGGTGTCTTTAAAGAAATCAAAGGGCATTTTAAAAGCGCCTATTTTTGCCTTAATTTTATGTGCTGCAACGCCCAAATCAGAGGCGGGGCTGGCCAAAATCCTGTTTATAGCGTCGATTAGTCTATAATCCTCATAGACCTCTTCAATCTTATTATCTATGTCGCTTTTGTCCCAGAGCCACGATGCGTCGGCAGATAATTTCTCTTTAAGAGCAAGTATATACCCCATATTGCCAATGCCTAATTTGTCAGCAATCGCTTTAATCTCCGGTTTTTGCCGTCCGATATAAATATCCATGCCAATCTTCATATTCTCCTGGGTCGCTGCCTTTATCAGATTGTCCTTAATCCCCGCTTGATAAAGCCGCGCAATTTCCTCTGCGATTTTCGTATGATCACGACCTTCACTTCTTTTTGATGAGACAAACTCACAAAGCAGATCGACTATTTCTATTATCGTGTCTTTTAATCCCGAAGTGTCACTGTCTGTCACATAGTCTCTTATCGCCCACAGGGGGAAATTTATTTTAGATATATGAGTATTTAAGCCATGCAGTATGTCCTGGATAGAGTTTTTCGGGTTTATCGTAAAGATATCGGCCGTAACGCTGCAAAATAGTTCATGTTCCGGGGTCATTCTAACAATACGTAAGTTCTTGTTCATTGATGTTTTTTTGACAATGGTATAAATCATATCTGCCAAACCGTCATGAGTCAGTGGAACTGTGTTTGTCCCATCATGTCTGTAATACTTGCTGTCAGCATATTCTTTTAGTAGAAAGCCCAAAAGAAACACTGACCCAACGCAGTTCATTAATCCAAATGGTTTTAGTTGCAGAGTTTGCCAAATATCTGTTATCTCTATATAATTGTTTTTATCAAATTCTGCCTTAATTAACGACTCAATGGCTGTTTTCATTTTAGATACCGAATGAGATGGATTTATTTTCTCGTAGTCGTGGCTCTTCCACAGGCTTGCCTTTATAAGTTGATTCCTGATAGCGTCAAGGTATTTATAAGTTGAAGAAATATCCTTCTTGTCCATACCCATTACGGCCGTAATTTCACTATATCCATCCCCTTTAAATAATGTATCCATGTCAGCTGCTGTCTCAAGCCCATTAGGATATAATTTATTATTGATCTCTTTAATCTTCTCTCTAAAATTAGCTGGACCTCTTAACTGAACCGGCGGCTCACCTTTAGTATATAGTGAAACGATGGTTACATCTAATTTTTGTATCCACTCGGTGATGATGCCCTTAGCATTTGTGTCATAAAATTTCACCTGTTGATGGTCTGTTTTAGAAAAATATTCTGCCCTCGCTTTTTGGTCAATGTAATTATCATAACTGTGCTGACCAAGCGGCTGTGACGACATATCGGCGATAATGATGTCGTATTTATACTCTTGCAAAATTTTTGTGATTATATCGTGATTTTTTGAGGCGTCCTCATCATTTTTAGCATATAAGAAAACAATAATGATTTTGTTTAGCAGCAATTTTCCAGCAGTCTCGTTAAGTCTGTTTCTAATATCAACATTTGTGGCAGACTCAACATAGCAGCGTGTTTTTAAGTATCCTGATAAATCATAGCGGCTATTTATGCCACAATCCTTAACAATTCTTTCAAACGTGAGGGAGCCCTTCTTGTTATTTATTATGTCGCGAAGCCTCTCTTCATCTATTGTGCGTACCTGCGTAACGTATAAAATATCGTTACCATCAGGGATACTTCCCAAAACACCCTTCTTGACTAACTTGTCCATGACAGTACGCACCTTATCATTTATGTGTGTACCCTCAAAGGCCGCCGATATATTTAAAAGCGTAGGTCTAATGCCTCCACGCATCGCACTCAGGAGGAGAGTTGTCTTAAGCACCCTTTTATCATCTTCATCATCGCATTGATTTTCAAAGGTCATATAATGGCTTATTGTATTTCTGTTTGCCTCGTCGAAGTCGGGATTGTCGGGAGTAAAAAAATAATCCCAGAGATAATCAGTGGTTAGATAACACCAATCATCTATTGAGTGATTCTCGATGTACCAGCGGAAGTTACGCTTGCTCTGTGCACCCTGCAATATCTCACCGCACAGGAATTGAAACATTGTGCGCTGGTTAGAGCTGATGACTGCAGAGATTACCTTTAACATATATGCGGCATACGGGTGAATCGGTAATATTGCCCTTAATTCCTCCCTTTTAATCTCTTCTTTTTTGGTTGTGGAGGCAAATCTCTGCACTCCACTCCATAAATACCGAGAGATTTCTCCCCACTCTTCTTTAAGCTCAGGAAGCTCAGGGTTTGATTGTATCACATTTTTCATAAGCATAAAAGCCGTCGTATCGGGCATTTCTATTGTCTGCAGTTTAAAGCGCGCCTCTATTTTTTTCCTTGAGTCAGCCGCAGGGATAACCTGCGAATGCGTTAAATGTGTTATCAGCAAAAAGTAAAATGGTACAGTAAACGACGCCTGCGCCAACTCCTGAAGGCCAGTCAGGGCGTTTTGATTATTCTTAAAAAACTCGGTAAACTCATCCCAAATAAACACAATAGTGTAGAGATTGTTTCCTTCAATGATGTCTTTAATCCAGGCGATGACGTCATCAGGGTCTTGCGAAAAATTAAAGCCTGACCTGTCGGCAACCTCAATTATTCGCTGTAATAAGTCAAGAGAACCGTCGATATCCAGCTCTTGGAGGTCCTTTATAACATCAGATGGAGCCGCGTATTCGGTGAACTTTTCTCTGTACTGGTTAAACACACCTGAAAAATTAAACGGGGAATCGGGGTTTGTAAGTTTATCTACTATATTGCTGTAAAGACTCTTGCCTCCCCAATATTGATAGCCCTTACCCTTCAGCGCTTGTTTTATGGATTCCTGTATGGCGCCGAACAGCTTGTTATCACCGGTAATGCCCGCTGTTGAGGACCTGTGAACGACTAATATATTGCCTTTTTGCTTTATGCTTTTAAGCCGGTTCGAGATAGTTTGACCAATCCCCTGTTTTTGAAAATAGTCGGTTACATCCCCGATATCGTCCTCTAAAATATGCTTTACTGCAAATGATGCATAGGTCTTACCGGTGCCGTAAGCGCCAGAAATCCATAGAGAACGTCTGCTTTGAGTTGATGCCATCTCAAGAGAACCGGCCAGGTCATCCAGTATACGTTTAAATGTGTCGTGCGGTACAAATGCCTTCCAATGCTCTGGATACTCAGCGTCCAGATTCTTGCTGAACACGGGGAAGAAATGCTTATTCACTGAAATATAATCTTTGTATAACCTTGCCATTTACAGTATATCCCCCCGCGTTATAGTAATTTTAAGACATCGGGCAGCGTCTTTTCTTTTCTCAGGTTTATGTTATCAAGGTCTTTATTGAAGGCCGCCCCAATGAAGTCAGGATAATCGATAGCGAGGCCCTGAACGATTTGTTTTAACTGATCTTTTCCTATGCCAAAAATCCGGGCGGGACTAATCCCCGCGCGCTGCCTGTTATCGTTTATAAGCTCCGTTAATGTAAAACTGTAGTAACCATCGCCTGCCTCAGCAAATTTATACAGGCTGTATAAAATAACGACTGGGTCAGGCTCTCTCCAAGCGGTGCGTGTAACTGCCATAATCGCCTTTCCCTTCAATTCATAGACGCCCACTCCAAGTTCAATCCCGATTGGTGAGGTCTTAAAGGTCTCTTTTAATGACATAACGGCATTTTCCCTCGTCGAGATCGAATGGTTGTCACCAAGCATTGTTATAATATCAATGATTTTATATTCAATACCAAAATCGATGCTTTGAACATACCATCTAACTATTGTCGAGCTATAGACAAGATTATTAAAAATAATCGCCCAACCCCGAATATCATTTGCCCCAAGACGAACAATTTCAGTACCTAAGGGAGTTATCGAATTGCTGGAAGTAATTCCAGACTCTTTCAACCACACCTTGAATCCATCAAACTGATATTTCCCTAACTTGCCGCAGCTCCAAAATTTATCGTTTCCAAGATCAATAAAATACTCCAGCCACTCTTTGCGAAAACCAAAGTGCCTATATCTATCAATTCCTTTTAGGCTCATATTCCCACGTCCCTCAGATACATGTAACGACTTTGCCGCCAAACATCCCTTTTTTTTATCAAGACAACTCTCACAATGTTTACAAGTATCATGTACAGAAACTCTATCACTATCGATATTTAACGCCCCATGCTTGCATTCAACCATACAAACCTTACAGCGCACACAATAAGCAGCCTTATTATAAACATTTTTGAATAAATAAATAAAGCGAATAGAATCTTTCGTAATTAAATAGTTTTCAATTGATACCTTCAGTACATTATTTACCTCTTCAACGTTAAATATATAAACATAATTTTTATATTTTATAGAATAGTTATTATTACCTTCTGAAACGACATCTCCTATTGTTTTTATCCATTCCCTCCAGTCAGCGTGTTTTCCAAGAATGTACATTGTCAACATTTTACCGTCGTACTGTTCGATCACCCCATTATCTCCAATGTTTAAATACCTACCTGCTACCCGCCCTTTCCATCCGCCTGTGTTTAAGTATTTTATTCTATCGGCAGTTACTGAAAACTTCTGTTTAGCGTTGTTGTCTATAATATCAACGAAAGAATGCGTACACTCATGGTAAACACTGTTTGCAATGTATTCCCACCAGGACGAGGCCATCGGACACATCGAACACCCAACCCTGATTGCCCCATATCTGTAGGCATTATTCAATAATAGATCGTTTTCTAAGATATACAGGTATAATTCAGCGGTATTCCAATCCAACAATGTGTGGCAGTTTACCTGTGTCACGTGTTTATCACCATCTGACACTAAGGAGTAACCAGAACGGGAATCGCTTTCCTCAGCACGCACGCCGTCAAACACAAGTGCCTTTAAGTCGGCCTTGCCAACAAGCTGCCGTAGCAGCAGTATCGCGGGGGCTGATTTATGTACGCCGCAGCACCAGCGCTGGGTCCTGCTTGGAGGGCCGAACAGCTCCCACGTTTCCTTGGCATCCATGTGTGATTTTGACGTATGAAACTCCAGCGTTGGCCACCGCTTTTTAGCCAACTCGACGGCCACATAAGTATCAGGCACCTCCATCGTCGTGTCACTAAATACTACTTTAAACTCATTGTGCGGCAGCGCCCTTTGCACCAAATCAAGCAGCACGAGGGAATCCTTGCCACCGCTGAAGGCAACATAAAATACGTCTATTTTTTTCGCCTTATACTCTTTGAAAATCCTGTATATAGTTTCAAGCGTACTCTGTACAACGCCATCATGCAGGGGCTTATTTTTAGCTATCATCGCGGTAACGTCAACAGGTTGAAGCTCCAAATCATTCTCATGCACTTTAACATCGGGCGATGTGTATAATCCTCCGCTATTTACCTCTGCAACAAGTCGTCCTTTATAGATATACCGCCTTGTCTGCGCCCACAACAGCGGCTTGTCTGTCTTTGTATAGCGCCAGTATTTATTAAACCCTAAAAGCTCCAATTCTTCATAGAACACAGGACGCAGCTGCCTCGTAATCCCAGACATTATAGTTGTAAGCACATACCCACCCGTCTCTGAGTCCCATTCATAGTTATACATCTATTATTTCCCTATCAGCTGCTGCCGTGAAGGACAAACCACATAAAAGGCAATGCCAGGCACAAGAATTCATTCTATCTCCCTGCCCAATCAAATATGGACTAGCACATAAGGGACATGTTCTGTATATGGGGGTAATTTCTTTAATGTGAGAAATACGTTTATTTGCAAAAAGACGAAATAAGGTGTATATTCCTCTCAATATTTCATATTTTGGTATCTTTGATTCACCGAGTGTTCTATCATTGAAAACGATTGGTACTTCAGCTATGCTAAAGCCTTGCTGGTAAAGCCGAAACAGACTTTCCATAAAAAAGGCATACCCCTGTGACTTAATAGAGGCAAGACTAAGTTTCTCAAGTTTTGACACTCTAAACACACGAAATGATGTTGTAAACTCGTGCAGAGGTATCTTTAAGAGCAATTTTGCCAAAAGATTTGCACAACGGCTCAAATACTTGCGGTACCCGGAATAGCTACAGTTGCCGCCCTTTACATACCTTGAGCCTATTACAAAATCATAACCTTCCATCTGCTTTAGCAATCTGGGAATATCATCAGGATTATGTGAGTAGTCTGCATCCATGGTAACTACATATCTGTATTTATTTATGACAGCATAGAGGATACCAAGTTTATGGGCACTGCCCAATCCTAGTTTTCTTGGGCGATGGATAACCTTCAGTCTGCTGTTATCTTCCCTAAGTTTATCAAGTAACTCACCAGTGCCGTCGGGTGAGTTATCATCAACAACAAGAATATCATAATCCGGTGATACACTATATATTTGTTCACATAATGCCTTTATATTGTATTTTTCATTATAAGTTGCTGTAAAGATTAAAACTTCGTTTTTTTCCATACTATTTAATTATCTCTTTTCATTTTTGCTTATTATGGCGATCACTTTTTTCTCCCTGATTTAGCGGCAATCGGTTTAAAGTTCTGGTAGAGTACAAATCTCGTAATCAGAGTATCTTCTGTCAAATTCATTTGTCTTCATTTTTTCAAGTTGCTTTCTGTAATATACATGGTATATCATATGATTGTCAAGAACATTTAATCTGAGAAGACTGTGCAGACAGCGGCGCTAAGGAGGGATAGTGAGCATAAACAGCATTATTGATAATCCAAAAAAATACCGATATATTTATTATCTTTCAATAGTGCTTTGTTTTTTGTATCTTCTAAATTTAAGTTGGTTGAAATGGGGAGATATTCTTATAGACACTTTTGACACTTTATTCTACGTGCCAATACAGATATTAAACGGAGCAGTCTTATATAAGGACATATATGCACATTATGGATTCTTTGGTAGTTATTTACTTGCTTTTGCGTTTAAATTGCTCGGGGTAAATAATTATACTGTAATTTATCTTGGCATAATAATTACTTTAACATGTACATTTATGTTATATAAATTAGCCAGATTCTTTTTAAATAGATTCTTTTCTACCTTAATTGCAATTAATTTTCTTATTGTCTTTGCTTTTAGTAACTTTTTATTAAATTTCAGTACTGATGGACTAACTAATTATATTATGCCTTATGCCATTGACGCAACACTCTTTTTTATGTTTATATTGTCTGCTACTTTATTTTACATATTTTTTATATATTCAGATAATTTTAAGTATCTTTTGTATTGGTCACTTAGTTTATGGTGTGCCTTTATGTGCAGACCTGATATTTCAATATCTATATGGATTGGATTTATTTTTTTAGGTTTTTGTCAACTAAAAAGACTTTTTAAGCTTCATCTGGTTTATTTTATATCTCCTATATTTTTAACAATCTTATCGTATGGTTCTTTCCTTTATTTTAATGATGCCTTTTATGGGTTTAAGTTTAGCATTATTGATTATATATTTACGCTTACAAAAATCAAACCTGAGATTACCAAACGCGTAGCTGGTTATGATCAGCCTGTTGGAAATATTTTGTTAATACTAAAAAGCACTATATTACAGATAGCAGCACTTTGTTTACTACTTTTAATAACTGCTAAAATAGCATCTAACTACGATAACAAGCCGACACGTAGCGTTATAATACGTATAATCCCGTATATACTTATATTTATTTATACTATGTTTATAGGATTTTTATTGATACATTTTATTGGATTTAATCAGTATAGGCTTCTTAATTTTGTATTTATTGGTGGAATATTATATTATGCATATATATTAATAAAGAATACGAAATATAATAAAGACGATTTAATGTTGCTTACTGTATTTATGATATCATTTATACTAACAAGCAGGATATTATTGAAATATATTACAATTGGTACATATGGTTTTTATCTACTGCCTATGGGATTGATATGTTATTATGTATTTTATATTAAAATATTTCCTTCTCTTTATAATAAAATATTTCCCTCCGCTGTTTTAAATTTACGTTATTATTATATATCTATAGCAATGTTATTACTACAGCTTTTAGCTCCATACTATTATCAGCTTCACCTATCCTATATTAATAGAAATATTAATGTAAATACAGCAGTTGGAAAGTTTATATTTCGCAGCGATGAAAGGCTGTATAAAACTCTTGATCTTTCGAAATATTTAACTGATGAGACACCGGCGAAATCTACATTAGCAGTATTTCCGGAAGGGATGTCTATCAATATACTTTCCCAGAGATATACTCCCTTACCATATCGTAACTTATTGCCAACGGATGTCACTACAATTGGAGAACAGAACCTGATTAATATTATTGATAAAAAAAAGATTGATTATATTGCAATATTAAATACTTCAATGGTAGACTTCGGGGCTGATGAGTTTAAATCTTACACTAAAAACCTTTATAAATGGATTCTCGAAAACTATACGCTCAATTATGTTGTGGCTACCCCATTAGAGAATAAGGAATTAGAAAATATTACATTACATACATTCAATGACGTTGAATCTTTAGATAGAGCTCTGCAAAATAATTATAAACATAAAAAATTAATAATTTTACTGTTTAAACGCAGATAATCACAGAGGTGCTGATTGATGATAAATAATAGCAGTACAGATACGATAGCTACACGGTATTTATATTACCTGTCAATAATACTATCTTTCATATATCTGCTAAATATGAGTTGGTTAAAGTGGGGTGATATTCTTGTCGATACCTTTACTTGGACCTTCTTCGTCCCATTGAAATTAGCAAACGGTGCTGTATTATATAAGGATATATACAATAATGTCGGTATTCTGCCGCCATACTTATGCGCTTTTTTATTCAAGGCGCTTGGCAAAAATAACTATACTATAATATATCTCAGTTCAATTATCACATTAACTGGCAGTTTTATGTTATACAAGTTATCAAGATTCTTTTTAAACAGGTTATTTTCAACTTTACTTTCTATAAATTTCCTCTTTATATTTGCATTTAACAATCTGTTTCAATCAGGAATAGCTAATTTCATTATGCCTTACCGCATAAGCGCAACACTATTTTTTCTATTTGTTTTAGCGTCAACCCTGTTCTTCATGTTTTTTTTATACTCAGATAAGGCTAAGTACATCATATACTGGTCTCTTGCTTTATGGTGTGCATTTTTATGCAGAGTAGAAATGGCAGTCACCGTTTGGGGTGCTTTCCTATTTATAGGTATTTGCCTTTTATACAAAAAAAGAATAACTGCCAGTTATTTACTATATTTTATCATGCCTATATTATTAACAATATTATCTTATGGCTCTTTTCTATATTTTAACAACGCATTTGCAGGCTTTAAAACTGGTATTATAGATTTTGTTATAAATAGTATGTACAGCAATACTGCGTATGCAAAATGGGTATCTGGCTATGACAAACCCTGGAAGAATATTTTTGAGATACTAATCAGCACACTATCCCAAGTAACTGCACTAGGCATTGTGATTGCCATAAGCGATAGGCTCTCGAAATATTATGAGAAGATTAAAGATAACAGCCTAAAACGAAAACTGCTATTTATATCTGTAACTATATATACTATACTCATCGGACAGTTATTAACAATTGCTGCTGCTCCTATACGCTACAAGATTCTTAATGTCATATTTATCTGCACAATATTAACATACTTATATAAACTATTGAAAACCCCTTCATATAATAATAAACAGTTAATGCTGCTTTCAATATTTATTGTGTCATTTACTCTGACAATCAGAATATTTTTAGACTATACGCCGCTTAAACACGGATTTTTCCTGTTACCTATGAGCTTGATATGTTATTATATATTTTATATAAAGATATTTCCATCTCTGTATAATAAAACATTTGGTACAACAGATTTACGTTACTATTACATCTCCGCAGCAATTCTGATTGTACAGCTATCACTTCCATCTTATTTCGTTAGTTATTTAAACTATACTAACAGAGAAATCACAGTAAATACTATCGTTGGCCAATTTAATTTTATTAACAATGATAGAACACACAAGGTTATGCAGGCAGCTAGATATTTAGTCGATAAGACGCCAAAGAATTCTACCTTGGTTGTTTTTCCAGAGGGTATCAGCATAAATGTCTTAGCCCAAAGAGATAACCCATTGCCATATACTTCTTTTCTACCATTAGATGTAGAGACGATTGGCGAAGATAAACTTATTAAGAGCATAGCAGATAAAAAAATTGATTATATTGCTGTATTAAATTCTTCAACAGAAGAATGCGGCTATGACAGATTTCAATCCTATGCAAAAGATTTATACAGATGGATAATAGAAAACTACACCCTTGATTATGTAGCCGCTACACCATTAAAGAATAATAATGTTCAGGATATAACAACATATAATTACACCTATTCCGGCTCGGTAGATATAGCTGTGCGGCAAAATTATAAAGTTACTGATCTTACCGTATTGGTGTTTAAGCGCAAGTAACCTTTGACTCGTGTACCGCACTATTTCTTTATAGCATTTAATGCTGTCTCTATTTTTACCTTTAAATCATCTCTTTCTGGGGGCAGCTTTAACAGCGCAATATTAAAAAGGGTTACAGGGTCAGAAGGTTTACCATACATTATAGACAGAGCGGCCAAATTATATATATCCTCATATGATGACTTCGGAGAATACACATCCACAGACTTTTTTAGCGCATCATAGGCCTTTTTATTGTCTCCCAGATTAAAGTAACATATGTATAATTGGTGGTATATTCCCTTTTTTTCTATATCGTTTGCTTTATCAAGGGCAGCTTCCAATATTTTAGCAGCCTCTCCATATTTACGCAGTCCGCTCAGTATCTCTGCCTTTATAGTATAGGCGCCAGTGACTTCGGGATAGTTTTTGATAGTAATGTCTGTATATGGCAGCGCACGCTCATATTGTCCTTTTAAATTGTATATTTGTACCAATGCCTGAGTGACGAGCATATTAGGATAGACGTCGAATATCCTGTTTAATTCCGTAGTATAATTGTCATTTTTGTCAAACTTAATCTGCTCCATTAGCTCAACACCAAGCGCAAATGGATCAATCTCTTTAAGTTCATATTGATTGGCAATTTTGGGATAACTACGATTATTTACAAATAATACCTCAATATCGTCAAAAAATATGGCCTTATAGTTTGGATATCTTTTTATGAGCTTAGTAAACCCTCTATAACCAATTGGTACTGATAAAAAGGCCGGATCATATTTTTCAAGAGTCTTCTTCAAAACTATATCCTCAAGGAATACATTTACTGAAACATACATATCAATATCCGTAAATAGGTGCGGAACTTCCATATCCATAAATATTTTATATTTTGGATACAGCATCCATTGCGTATACCCGCCACAGTTGGGGACAGTCAGCAGATTTCCACCGGCATCTAATCCAGCAAGAAACTGAGTAACCCCGCGTGGAATTGGGGTCAGCCCTCTTTTTAATTCTGACAAAACATTATTTGACATAAAAAATGTCATCAATAAAAAAGCAGTATTGAGCATTAAATAAGATATCTTGCCCTTAATTTCATCAGACTTAGAACTCCCAAATAAATTGGCCGAAGCTATAACAGGCAAGGCAAGCAAAACAAATTCATTGGTAAAGCGTACCCCTCTTAATAATAAAAATGTCCCTCCTATAAACAACATCGCATGATGTATTTTTATACTTCTCTGTAACAGCCCCTTAAGAAATGACAGGAATGCCATAATCAATATAATACTGCTAAACATTGTTAAGTTTGGATTAAGCGGTGACAGTGACAGCGAAAATAGGCCCTTAATTGAAGGCTGCCTGAGTTCGGCAATATATTGGGATGCAAAATCTGTTGAGATAAAAGGCACCTCAAGCAGGCCAAGCCCGTTTGGGGTCACATATATCATCGCCATTGATATAACAAGCGGCAGTGTAAATATCGAACTGCTTTCACTTTTTTCTGACTTTCTCAGGGCAGTCCGTATTCTCAATATAATTGGCTCAACATAGTATGATACCAATATTAACAACATAACTGGAAATTCAATGCCATGTACATTAACCCAAAGCAGTGCCAAAGCTGGCAAAATAATTGTTTTTTTCGGGTAAAACTCAAGTATGCATATAAATGCCGCTATCAGCGCATAGCTAAACACGTGCGGTCTCAGGACAGCATATCTGGGCATCAGCACAACGGCATAGACAATGATTATAAATGTAATATAATTAATATTTTCCTTTTGCCGTTTATAAAGAAAAAAAAGAATGAGCAGTAACATTACCATAAACGACAGCGTCCGAAATGCAATAAGCCCCCGTTCGCCTGTAAATGAATATATCTTATAGACTATTACCTGAAACAGCCAATAGTAGTTACTGCGGAGCCTCTCCGGTTGTATGAATGAAAAATAGCTGTTGTACGCCGGGCTTCCATGTGTTGAAAAATACCTTCCACCGCTTAAATGGTACCAGATATCTGTGTCTCCTACTTGCAGCGGCAGGGACATGAACACATAGGCTATAGACAACAACAATAGCAGTATGAGGACAGCATAGTAATAGTTCGTGATTTTTGATTTAAGATTCATTGTTTTTTCGCAGCCCTATGTTTACCTGCCCTGTCATCATGAGCGGCGCTTAATAGTACGCAATCACGTTTTGTGACGACCCGCCTGGAAAGCGCATCGCATAGTCGGCAAAGTACTGATAGGTTGTAGCACTGGTGTTATAGTAGGAGTGAAGACCAATCTCAGGCGGTAATATTGCAGCGAAATTCTCAGTAGTAATAGCCGGAGGCGTATATGTGGAACTATCAATAATATATGGTTGGCTCGCTAAAGCTGTAAAATTATAGGCATAGGATGACCACGTCCCCGAAGATGTTACATAAGAAGGATTTATCGTATCCCACACAACCCCTTTAAAGTAATGAGTCCAGTTTATTGTGCCGCCGGTGTACATAGTGAGCGCAGGGATTACAATTGATGTAGATGACCCGGTGTATACATAAATATGATTCTCTCTATTGGCTCCATTGAATTTTTCGAGAACCGTTACAAGGATTGTTGACCAGGGGTTAAGTGTCGCCCCGCTGCTGTTGCTTGATACAAGTCCATCGGCAGTCGTTAATCTTTTATAAGCAAGTAAATAATAAGTGCCTTGTATCTCCTTCCACAACACAATGTACACATAATCGTTAGTCAGCGCAGTAAAATCAGCCGCGGTTACCCAGCCCGGACACCCTGAGGTACAGTTCTTTCTGTAAAAAGACACACCATAAGTGGTGTCGTAAGTGTTGTCGCCTGCCTTATGGTTGTCCTCGCCAAGCCTGAAGGACAGCCCTGCCATGTGATCCTGTGCAGTTTCGCTGTCAATATAAACTTTGCACTGCAGCTCATAGCTCAACAGTTGCCCCCCGATATACCATTGGCTGAGCAGGTCTGGTACGCTTGACAGAGGGTTGTTGTTCCAATTCATAGTGGCTTGACTTTGGGTCTGACTGCCTCCAATAGTGCCAAGCTGAAGCACATTGCTGCCTGAGGGCATTTGACCTGTTGGGTCAGAAACAACTGCCGCATCTGTGCCGCTCCAATTATTTTTATTGTCAAAATTATCAATAATCGGTTTGTTCAGCCTAAACGTTACAAGCCTTTGGGCAGTAAAAATAGAGTTCTTGTTCACTGTGCTGGTTGATTTAAGATACAAGTAGGCCTTTTGGGTATTGTCAACTTCCAGCAGGTAGGAGGCATTGCCCAACGGGAATGTTTGATTATCAAGAGCGTAAATATTTGTAGTCACACCAGTGTCAATATCGGAAGCAAGCCGGGGAACGGCATAATTACCGCCTGCCTCAGCAACATAGAGCGCCTTCGTGTGGTAAGTCTTATATGCAGCATTATAGGTCGAGCCTGTAGCAATATACGCAATCCCAGTGCCTATGACCGACATACCAAGCAGTACACCAATCAACCATATAAACGACATACCGTGCTGATTTCTGTGATAGTTATTCGTCAGCCTTACTGTTGCTGCATTATTCTTCATCAGTTTCTCCCATTTTATAAACCACGCGGCACAACTCTATTGGTAAATGATGTAGTATTCCCGTTTTTATCCTTTAATGATATGGTGTATTGAATGACTTTGCTGGTCGAAGTCCACGTTTGTGAGGGCGATGCATCGTCGTAAGTATTTAAATACGACAGGGTAAAACTATCGACAAGGTCAACCAGAGTATCACCGTCAAGAGTAATAGTTGTTCCCAAGATCGCCAATATATGTGACGTTGATGTTGCACTTTGCTTGTATGAAGTATAGGTTATTGATGTGGGTGATGAGGAAGTAGTCGTAACAGACGACAGAATTATCAGCTCCCTTTCTATCCTGTTCATTGCCAACAGCGCCTTTTGCTGTGTCTCTGCGTTGACTTTTGCATACACATATCCCGATGTCACCTGAGTAATGCCGTAACCTGCGAATACGGACACAATGCCCATGATTACAATTGTTACAACAATCTCTATCAGTGTGAAGGCTTTCTCATCGGCTATATATGTTTTATTTTTCATAACCGGTCATTTATACCTTGAAAATATCGTGGTCAAGCTATTGCCGTCATCATCCGCAATTGTCACTTTAAGGGCAGCCCCTATTGTCACAGAGGAAAGGTTTTGACTCGTGTCTATTGTCTCCACACTACCGACGTATTTGATGAAATGTTTATCTTTCAAAATATAGCTGCCGTAAACGTTCGCCTGAACAACAGATATACCCTCTACACCTATGTCATTATCAAACTGATACCAATCGCTGTTATTTTTATAGTTTTTCTTGTAATCTGCAATTATATTTTCCATCACAACCTCCAGCTTAAAGGCATTGCTTGTTTTCCTGTTGACATCAGCGGCGTTTGTGAATGGTGAATTTGCGATTGTAAACATCATTGTCCCGGCAACCGCTACAAGCGTAATTATCAATATGCTCTCTAAAAGTGTAAATCCTCTCTGCCCTAAATGCCTCATGATATGAATCCAGTATTTTTTATTACTGTAATGGACTGTGAATACCCGCCCTTAGTTAAGGTAACTGTTATATCCACAGTTCCGGGGCTGCCCCAGTCGTCAAAGGTTATTGTCGTTGTCGTTGCTGTGACCCCGGATGGGAATGTATGTGTCGCAGTGGTATCCCCGGGAAGCGGAATGGATGATGCAGCCCCATTGTTATAGAGTTGGTAGGATGAGCCGCCCACACTTATGCCCCATGTAGTGCCGTTTAAATGACTCATAGCCTTCAACTGTGCATACCGCAGATGTGTCCTTAAGGTCTCCAACTCAGAATCAACTTGATATGTCTCCGGCGTCGATGAGTAGGATATTACTACCGCTGCAAGCACCCCCACTACCACCAAAAGTGCAACCACTTCTATGAGTGTAAAACCTTTCTCATTTGCACGCGCTAACATTTAGTTCCCCTCTAATGTACTGGTGACCACCTGACTATTACTGCTAAGTTACATTAATCTGTGAGCTGGACTGGATTATTTTCCACCCATAACCCAGTCACTGCTCAACCATGATATATCTCTCTCAGGGAGATGACATTACAAGCAGTCAGCTACTAAACTACATCCATGATTATTCTTCTGTTGCTGCTGCTCCAGTAGAGGTTGCATTAAAGTTGTATGTCCTCGTTCCCCAGTTTGTACCTATTGTATCGACACAATTAACAGTACTTCCCCATGCAGCCGGCCAATTTACTACAGAAACTACCAGCGCATCTGGATTTCCAGCATAACTAACATTGAAATCACCTACACCAGTTGGCACATTAACACTATTTGCACTTACACTTGTATTTGTCCATGCATTAGATGAAAAGCCATTTGGCGTTATACTGTTAAGAATTAAAAATCTGGAATAAGCAAGCGCCAGGTTTGTTGCACCAGAGGAAATTGCCCCCTGACATGCCTTTGCCTTAGCATCCTGATCCAGATTTTGATACTTCGGCAGCGCTATAGCGGCAAGCACACCAAGCACAACCAACACTGCAATGATTTCAATAAGGGTAAAACCCTCTTGTCCTCGCAACAGCTTCAACTGCTTTCTCATATTAACCTCCAACATATTTGTTTATCTCAATAAGGGTAAAACCCTCTTATCCTCTCAACAGCTTCAACTGCTTTCTCATATTAATCCCCAACATATTTGTTTATTTAGGTTGCATTAAAGTTGTATGTCTTGTTTGTATAGTTTCCACCACCTGTGTCTTGACAATTAATAGAACCCCACGCCTGCGGCCAATTTACAACAGAAACCACAAGTGCATCCGTGCTACCACTATATGAAACATTGAAATCGCCTACCACAGTTGGTACGTTAACTGCCCTATTACTATCTGAAGAATGTTGCCAAGCATTAGCACTAAAACTACTTGGCGTTACACTGTTAAGAATTAAAAACTTTGAATAAGCAAGTGATAAGTTAGTCGCTCCAGCGGAAATTGCCCCCTGACATGCCCTTGCCTTAGCATCCTGATCCAAATTTTGATACTTCGGCAGCGCTATAGCGGCAAGTACACCAAGCACTACCAACACTGCGATGATTTCAATAAGGGTAAAACCCTCTTGTCCCCGCAACAGCTTCAATGACTTTCTCATATTACCCCCAATATTGTAGTTTATTAACTGCATTAAATGCAGCCCTCTGAGCCAATTGCAAAATGCTGTAGTGTGCTGCACCTATAACATCCTGGATTCCCGTTTTCACGGGAATGACAGACAGGGAAAAACGTCTTTCTGCTGTCATTACTGCCTTCCCATGTATTGCCCCATAACCTACGCGGCCTCTTTTGGAAAAAACGTCTTTCTGCTGTCATTACTGCCTTCCCTCTGCTGTCATTCCCGCGAAAGCGGGAATCCATATCTTTAAGGGTATGCAGAAACGGGTCACATTTATTCATTTTATAATTAGCTCCTCTGTTATATCTTAAACTAACTAACTGCGATTTGCAACCTTTGTTAAATCCCACATGGGTAAGAATATCGCAAGCGCAAAAAACAGTACTACCACAGCTAAACATACTATTAAAAACGGGCCAATCAGTTCAGTAAGCCTGCTGATAGTATAACGCACCTCATCGTCATAATGTATAGATATCTCATTGAGCATTTCATCAAGATTTCCAGTTTCTTCACCTATCGAGACCATTGTAACTACCATAGGGGTGAAGTATTTTGCATCTCCCAGAGGGCTTGATATACCCTTACCCTCTTCTATTTTCTCTCTCAAGGCCTTAAAAATTCTGCTTATGGCGGCATTGCCAAATGTTTCTGCCAGTATTGTAAGTGACTCCAGAAGCGGCACCCCGCTTGCGTGTAAAATAGAAAATATGCTCGCAAATCGAGACATAGACGCCTTGACAAACAGTGGGCCAAACACTGGGATGCTAAGCAAAAAGGAATCTCTGACAAATTTGCCATTGTCTGTTTTAAAATATGTATAAAGAAAAAACACCAGGCCAATTGCTGATAAAAGAAAAATCGCCCAATAGTGCGACAAGCCATCATGCATCACTATAGCAATGCGGGTTGGCAGAGGAAGCGTAATTTCATATTTTGCGAATATAGCAACAAACTTCGGAATAACAAAAGTAAGTAAAAATATAAACGCCCCTAATAGCGCTATAACTACAATGATTGGATATGTCATCGCAGATTTTATCTCTGATTTTACCTTAGTTTCGTGGCTGATTATATATATTAATCTATCCATAACCTCTGGCACATTGCCGCTTGCCTCACCTGCCTTAATCATAGAGCAGTACAGTGGGAGAAACACAGAAGGGTACTTACCCATCGCTTCTGACAGTGCCAGACCATCGCTTATATCAGCCATCATATTGCCTGAGATATCCTTAAGCGCCCTGTTTTCGGTCTGGGTCTTCATAATTTCCAGCAGCCGCATAAGAGGTATACCTGCCCTGTACATCGTCCTGAACTGTTTAAGAAACATGATAAGATCAGGAGGACTTACACGACCAACCTGCCGTGTAGAAGTCTTAAAAGAAAACGCCGAAAAACCCCTCACAGAAAATCCCTTGGGCTGATAAACTTTTAAGGGAATCAAACCACTGGAATAGAGCATGTCCTCAGCTATATCAAGTGCGGCAGCATCTATAGTGCCAGCAACTGTGGCGCCCAAACTGTCAACTGCCTTATAATTAAATATTGGCATAGTTTTATGTAAATATTGTGGTCTCTGCTTCTTCGAACGTTGTTAACCCCTGCACAATTTTTCGCGCAGCATCCATTTTTAGCGTCTTTAGTCTGCCAGCCTCAACCAGTGTATTCGTAATCTGCCTTGAGGTGTTTTTATAAAGTATCATATCCTGAACAATATCCTCATCGTTGAGTAATATCTCAAAGATACCTGTTCTGCCCTTATAGCCTGTGTTAAAGCACTGGTAACAGCCTTTTCTGCGGAAATATTTCCCGTCAGACACCCCCAAGCCCCATTCTTGTAACAGCTTCGGTGAAGGGCTATATTGTTCCTTGCAAAACGGACATAGTGTCCTTACCAAACGCTGTGCAAAGGATACAAGAAGCACAGAGGAAACCAGAAATGGCTCGATTTGCATATCCATAAGCCTGCTGATGCTTCCTGCCGCATCATTTGTGTGAATTGTACTGAGCAGCCTGTGACCGGTCTGCGCCGCACGTATGGCAACAGCCGCCGTTTCAGAGTCACGTACCTCACCAAGCATTATAACATCAGGGTCCTGACGAAGTATCGCGCGCAGCCCCGTAGCAAACGTCATACCGGCACGCGTGTTTAACTGCACCTGCCTGATGCCGTTCATGCGGTATTCCACTGGATCCTCAAGTGTGATAACGTGTATATCAGGTTTGCTTATCTCATTGAGGATTGCGTAGAGACTAGTGCTTTTCCCGCTTCCCGTTGGGCCTGTGCTGAGAATCATGCCATAGGGTTTATAAATTACAGAGCGCAGCTTTGCTATGTCATCATCAGACATCCCAAGGCGCTCAAGCGTGTATATCCCTGTGGATGTATCCAAAAGCCTCAAAACTATGTTTTCACCATGTAATGTAGGAATAGAGGATACCCTGACGTTGATTTCCTTATTTTCATGCCTTATCGTAAACCTGCCGTCCTGCGGCATTCGTGACACTGTAATATCCATACGGGAGATCAACTTTAACCTTGTTATAACAGGCAAAAACATCACCTTTGGCGGCGGCGGCATATCTACAAGTTTGCCGTCAACGCGAAATCTGATTTGTATATTGTTTTTCTGCGGGCTTATATGCACGTCACTAGCGCGTTCTTTAATTGCAGTAGACAGGATGGAATTTACGAGGCGTATCACAGGGAGGTCCTCTGTGCGCGTTTCTGTCTTCTGAATATTTAAGTCCATTGTATCAACTTCGCCGCCCATATCAAGCCCGTCGCTGTCTTCAAAGCTGTCCATTACCACTGCCAGCCCTGACTGCGCAGGATATAAGTTGCTGATGATATTATTGAACTCGTTCTCTGTACACACTACCGGCTCAATCTCATGATTCGTTATAGATTCAACGGCGTCCATCGCGTTGATGTCCAAAGGATCAAGCATAGCAACAGTTAAAAGACGCCCCTTCTTTGCCAATGGTACAACCTTATATCTATCGGCTATTTCATATGGCAGTACAGACTCTAAGACCAGGGAAATAGGATATTTCTCAGGATGGTATTTCTTTAATTTCAACTGATTGCAGACAACCTGTATTATCTGCTCCTCGGCGATGATTCCGCTTCTGACAAGGAACTGGCCTAGCCTCACCCCTGCCTTTTTGTGCTCTTTGAGAGCCGAATCCATTTGCTCTTTGGTCAGGAGCTTACTTTCTAAAAGCATTTCTCCTAATTTTTTCTTCATGCGCCTTCCCCAATCTTGCGAAAAAATACGGTATTTTTATCCCATTTATCTATCAGCTTCGTGTTTGCTGCCACAGAGGCAGGGATCGTTTTCAGGGATGTCTGCGCCGCATTCACATCCGCGAAACTGCTTTTTAGTAAAAGTGCGAAGACCAGGCCTTCCGTCTTGTTCCATGTGGGAACTATGCTGACTGGCGGCTGATCCTTAGGGTAACTACTGTACATCTTATATACCTGATCTATACTTTTCGTAGAGGCAATCTGCACAAATATCTTCCCATGATGTTCCGGCAGTTTATTCATCTGTTTAACGGCAGGGAACAAAACCCTCTGCCCCATAGCAATTACATTTGCATCTTTTACGCCAGGATTTATTTTCATAAAGGCATCTATCATGGCATTGTTATAGTACCCATAGACATTATACAGCAAATTAATAACCGTATCTCCCGCAGGTACTGTCAGGACACCCAGTACGTCAGGTATCTTATCTGTTGATACTGGTGCATCAGACACGGCTGATACATTAGTTTCTGGTGTTTTCGGTGATTCAGGCTTATCAGCTACAGATGGCACAGACGGCTCTGAACTTTGAATATCATTTGCAACCACTACAGTTTCAAGCCTTTCATTCGCTACCGCTGTGGACATCACATTAGCAGTATTTGGGACAGTACTTAGGGCAGTATTTTGTGGTTCCTTCTTACTGTTATCAATGACCGGAGCAGATACAGCAGCAACCTCACCTAAAAGTCCTGGATTACCTATATATTTTCTCAAATTAACAATATCATACGTAACAACAGATACCACAAGAATGATAAGTAAGCTGGTCAGCGCCAGCATCCTTCCTTTATGATTGCCTTTATGATTGACCGATGACTTGCCAGGCAAATTCATCTCTGCACAGAAACGCACCATGCCCCAGCCAGCCTTTTTCTTATTTTTCACAATAAGCCCTACCAATACGTGATGACAGAGCATGTTTATCGTGCGGGGATAGCCCTTTGTCTCCAGATATACTGCATACATGCCCGGAATGCTAAAGAGCGATTTTCTATTTCGGTCATTGCTTGCATTTTCAATGCGATATTTGATCAGTTGATATGTTTCAACAAAACTGAGCGGTCTTAACTGATAGCACAGATTGACACGGTTTTGCAAATTCTTCTGCCCTTGCAGCATTTCATTAAACTCATTCTGGGCAAAAATCACTATTTGCAGGAGCTTATGTTTGCCTGTTTCATAATTCAAAAACTCCCTCAAAATTTCAAGACAGAAGGCGGGGATTTTTTGCCCCTCATCAATAACAAGCACAACAATCTTACCCTCGTCTACACCCTTTGCATACAGATACCGCTTAACCTCTTCCTTATAATGCAACTCGCTCTTCGGCTCACCTGTATATATACCGAATATCCTTTCAATAGCAATCAAAAACTCCTCTGCATTCTTAAAGGATGGGTCCATAATGAGGTGAATCTCGGTTGTGCTTTTGTCTTGTTCACCGTCAAAACGCATTATTAACTGCCTGCAAAGCGTGGTCTTGCCTGTGCCTACATCGCCGAGGATGACATTTAAACCACGTTTAAATCTAAGCGCCATCTCTAACTTTTGCAGACACTCCACATGCATCTGGGTAGGATAGAAAAACTCCAGGTCTGGTGAGTTAGAAAACGGCTCCTTCTTAAGATTTAACAGCTTAAAGTAGTCCACATTTATTCCTTTGCACGTGCCGCATTAGAGTCATAATTCTGGCTGTTTGCCGCCATGTCCATTGGTCTGGCTGGAAGAATGTGCGGAGTAATAAAGATAAGCACCTCTTCATAGTTATTATCAAGATTATCGCTCTTAAATAGATAGCCCAACAGAGGTATATCTTTCAGTCCTGGAATCCCTGTATCTGACTTTTGACGTTTTTCTTTTGTCAACCCAGAGATAACTATTGTCTCGCCATCCTGAACAATCAGGGTTGTTGAGGTCTCCTTTTTTACAATGTATGGATTCCCCTGTACTGACCTTGTGCTGTCAACCTCGTCCTTCTTTACAAGAATGATCAACTTCATCGTATCGTTGTCTATCACATGCGGCGTAATCTCAAGACGCAGTACGGCGTCTATGAAGTTTACATTTGAGGTCATCGCCCCGCCTGATGTGGATGTAGACACGTAAGGGACCTTCTCACCGCTTTCTGTGTATGCCTTTAAATTATCCAGCGTTGTTATAGACGGGCTTGAGATTATGTTCAGCTTTGAGTCCTTCTGCAGCGCTTGCAACTGCATCTCGAGGAGGTCTCCACCCAATATGCCATAAGCAAACCCTAGTGACCCGATGCCGCCCGCCGCTGCCCTAACCGCTTCGGAAACAGGGAAATCGACGCCGTACCCATGCATACCTATCCCGGGATTAGAAAATGCAGGCTGGTACACACCAACATTTGTCGGATTCGTAGTGAATGCAGTAGCTGTTCCCGTTGTGCCGCCTGGTGTTATGTACATCGAGTTTCCCCTGGATACCTGCTTGCTGTACATGCCGCCCCACTGAATACCCAGATTCCTCGCAACCTCTTTTGAGGTCTCTACTATATTTGCCTTTATCCAGATTTGAGGGGTAGGCTTGTCTATGACCTCTATAGTTCTCATTATCTTTTCCATATCATCGTGTATGGCGTCAATGATTAGCGAATTGGTATGCTCATCGACTTTTACAGCACCGCGTGACTTGAGCGTTTTATCCTTTGTCAGCAGCTCAACCAGATTTTCTCTTACGTTCTTAGCCGATGTATAGTTTAGTTTCACCACATATGACTCCAGAGGGTCAACCAGCCTGACTTCCTGAGCAGCAGCTTTGTTTTTCTCTTCCTGTTCTATGTCCTCCTGCTTCATTACCCGTATGATATTATCTTCCCAAATATACGCCAGCCCATATGACCTGAGGATTGACTTAAATACCTTGTCCCACCTTGTATTTGAAAAATCGACTGTAATAGTACCAACAACATTGTCTTTAACAAGCAGGTTTATACCTTCTGAGGAGGCAATTGCCCTTAGTACAGCCCTGAGTTCGGCCTTTCTTACCTTCAGATTAATCGGGGTTGAAGGCAGCTCTCTCATGGGTTTAGATGGTTCGCCAATACCAGGGGCGTCTTTGTCCTTGACTATAGCCGTAGCTGTTGTCTCTTTAGTGTACGAGGGTTTCTTTGACGGCGTGTACCCTCTTGAGGAGTCTGCCAGCTTTGACCATTTCTCCATTTCAGCGTCTCTCTTTACTTCTGTTTGACATCCGAACACGGCAAACACAAGTAAAAGAATCATAACCTTTGATAGCTTAAATACATTTAATCCCTCTAATCCCTCTAATACTGGGCACAGCCTGAGTTTATCGTTATCCATTTTGATTCACTCCCCTTTATCGGTAAATAATATTTCTGTATCTGTCTTCGATGCCTTATGCGCTATGACAACACTGCCAGATGTAATCTTCCTCAATACATACCCAGGGGTCTCAAGCTGATCACCCACCTTGTACTCATTGTCATTAATAACGGCTACTTTACGCTTATTTGTCTCGATGTAGGCCGAGTAAACGAAATTTACCTTAGCTGCCGCCGGAGATTTCTTATCCACAGACTTTTGAGCCGGCTCCTTTTGCCTGGACATCTCCTTTTGTATTGCCGGGTCTACACCAAAGGGATTATAGTCCCATTTGGTCTCTATCTTCTGCACTATGTATTTATCATCCTGGTGTTTTGCGCCTATATTTGTGACCGCTTGCAGCCGTGTCTCGATGTCTTTCACTGTGTTTTTCACAGATTGCCTGAAATCACCTACACCGGCCACACTCATCCGTAAACGCGACGAAATCACTGTCACATACAGCCCGTAAATCAACGCTATTACTGCTAATGCCACTATAATAGTCTTTCGTTTTTCCATAACTTATTTCCCCGCCAGTACATCAACTCTCATATCAAACAACAGTTCCTTCGAGAAGTTTTCATTGTTTATGGTGATACCGCTGACACCGTCCACATACGGCAGTTTTGCAGTATTTAACAAGAACGTCCGCAGATTATCGTACTCGCCCGCTATTTTTACTATAAGCACAAATGTACGCGAATCCTTCTTTATGGAATTTATATCCGGTATGACCGACTTAACCTTTAAGCCCGAGGCGGTGGCAGTTTCTTTAAATATCTTAATAACCGATTCCATTTGATCCCTTGCTATAGGTTTCCTCTCAGGCATTGGGAGCGTCATCTGCTGCTTTTTCACAGCGCTTACTTGCTGGTAGGTCGGTAAGAGGGCATTTCTCTCCTCAATTTTTCCTTGTACAGTGTTCATTATGCTGTCCAACTGCAGCATCTTATTAGTATTAGGCAATATGCCTAACAACAAAACTATCATGATACCAATAACATACAGAAGTACGTGCATCGCTAACTGCCTGGTGAATATGTAGTCGTATTTTTTTATCATCTTATCTGTTTTGCCAACCCCACTTCTATTAGAAATTTCTGAATAGGCACCTGTTCTACTGAGTCAAGCGATGTCTTTTTAACACTTACGCCGGAAAACAACGGCGAATCAGACAATCTGGCTACAAAACTAGCCAGCGCTGAGTTATAGGATTCGCTGCTGCCTGTGATCATGCCGTCAAGCGTTAGACTGCTCTCACCAGGCTTACCTCCTGGCGCAGCGCTTGCCGCTGAAGGGGTAATACTTAAATTGCAGCTCGTTAGATATACGCTCTGAGGAATCAGAGCCGATATCTCGTTAATAACCGCAACCCCTAAATACCTCCTTATGTAATCCGAATAAAGCTGCTTATCTTTCTTGACATTGTCTATCATTCCTATTAATGACTGCTTATCAAAACTCTTATCTGTTTGCTGCAACTGCTGTGTCAACCCCTCTATAACGCCTTGCTTTTTCTTTATATCATACTGCTGCTTCCCGTAGTAGCCAAAAGAAAAGATTATAATGACCATGAAACAGGCAAATACTATTTTTTCTACTAACTGCCTCTTCACCTCTAATTCTTTATCTTTCCTGACTAGTAGAAGGTTTGGTGTGTATTCGTTGTTTGACAAGGCTACAGCTACGACAGGGAGTAAATCATCACGCTCTTTAAAACCCTTATCGCCCAGAATTTTAGCAAGTGGATCAAATATCTCACATTTTATGAAAAGATATCTCGACAGCTCCTCAGATAAATACTTTTCTATGTGCAGCACACTAGAAAAATATATCAACGATACCTTCTCATTTTCCATTAAAGCGCTAAAGTGTTCAAATGTCCTCTCTATCTGCATCGCCAGCCGTGATACCGCAGGCCCTGCGGCTTCCTTTAGTTCTTCCCTTTCTATCTGCACCCCTGCCCTGCTTTTCGAAAAGGCAGCGTTATCAGCATCTACATTGGATAAAATATCACGCACAAGCCTATTAGTAACAGTATGGTCATCTTCGGTCATACCGCTCTTAATATGGTCTACCAATATCTCTATTATGCTTGAAACACCGGTCTTTATATCTCTGGTCAATACCAGCCTTGAATCTTTAAATATGTCTATCCTTGAGTATTCGTTGCCGACAAATATGTTCGCAATGTTCTGCCCTTCGGTTGAATACCACCCTGTCTTAAAAAAGTTCTGAATCGCAAAAGGGGCTATCGTTATGCCATAAAGCGGATACCCGCACCTTCTGAATACAGAGCTTATGGATTCTACTTCTTTCCTTTTAGCGGTGTAGAACATCACAGACAATTTCTTCTTCCCTTGTTCTATTACCTCACCACTTACATCATAATCGAATATGTAGTCCTTCTCATCGAACGTAACTTCCCTTTTTGCCATAGCATAAACTACCTGCTCAATCTGGGCATCAGGGACTTTCGGTATCCTTATAAAATACACATCTACATTGGCCGCTGACATGAGAAACCATATCTTTTTATTCTTTATAGAGCCACAAAACGCATTAATCTCCGCCCTTAAGAAGTTAATAAACTCACTTGAATCGATATCAACGCCATTGCGAATAGGAACCACCTTAGAACTAAGCGCAGACGAGGAATCTGCAAGTTTTACTAAGCGCAGGGAACCATGACCAAAATCAACCCCTATAACTGTGGACTTAAACAACCCCCCTACTTTGAGAGATGATGCAATATCAGCAACTACCGGATTCCCGCCTTTATTAACGCCCTGATAACCCCCCTTACGCTTACCCCTCATCAGCTCAAGCAGCTTCTCTGTCGAATCAATATCGTTCTTCATCGTTCGCGCCCTCCCTCTAATACCCTGCCAACCTTTTGCCACCCCTATCATCAGCATTTAATGCCTAACTACCTTTATTACATAGCCTATTAGACTACTTAACCTACCACATTACTTTAACTATGTCGGTACTATACAACATAAACTTTAGTTTGTCAAGTAGTTTTTTACGTTTGTAACCTTTTTTGTTAGACAACAGTTGAAGTTGTTCTTTTATTCCAAACGCCTGTCCTTTTAAGATGGTCACGTTCGTCATTTTACAACAGCTTATATCTACAGCAGAATTCAACTTTCTTTCCTCCAGAGAGTTACCTGTATTGGGTCGGCAAATATCTCTGTCGATTTTTCTATTAATCTCTGTATATAGGGCATTGCCATGTGTTTGTCGAGGGCCTCATTATTTACCCATGTCTCGTAGAACATAAAATAGCTGGTGATTTCTGTTGATTGATGAAGGTCATAGGAGAGACAGCCGCTTTCCTTGCGCGTGTGTTCAACCAGGGAGAGAAGTTCCTGCTTTACGATATCCTCCATCCCCTCTTTCGCTTTTATCAGCGCCATAACTGTTATAGTACCGCTTTCCATATTCAGTGTTCCCGTTATGTTTATAGCATTCTATTAGAATAATTGTCAAGAGTTTTTTTATTGTTATAATATTTTCTTGCATTATTATTTCTTATTTTGGCGTCAGCCCTTTATGTGTTTAAAGTAACGAGTGTCACAGCCTCGCCGCCCGTGTCTTTGTCCCCCTTTTTATATGCCTTTACGAGCGGGTGGGCATCTAAATGTTCCCTTACGGCCTTTGCCAGTGTGCCAGTGCCAATACCGTGAATTATCCTTATGTCTTTGTGCTGCGCTATTGCTGCATCGTTGAGGTATCGCTCAAGACCTGATATAGCAGGGTCAACGCGCTGCCCGACAAGGTTTATTTCATATGGAATCTCTGAGGACAGACCCTTCAGGTCAACGTCGGAGACCTGCCTGCCAAGTGTCTGACCCTGAAGAGGGTTTTTTAGGGGCTGCCCGCCTGAATACTGAAGCTCACAGACAGGGACTTCAACTTCACGACCTCTTACAAGCACAACGGCACGTCTCTTTTTAATGTTTACTGAGACGACCGTGCCGCTGGTGTCAAGTCCTTTTATGTTTACAGTGACTCCGGGCGCAAGGTTTTCTATCTCCGGTGCATCAGCATTTTGAAGCGCTTGTTTTTCCCGTCTAAGCCTGGCAAGTTTTTTGTCAATATTAATGACCAGTTCTTTTGCCCTCAGGGTGTCGGCCTGTGTAAGGTCATTGAGGATTCCTACGGCCTCTGCCCTGAGGCCGGAGACTATCTTATCAGCCTCGTCATTAGCCTTAAGAAGCATTGTCGTTTTTTGCCTTTGTATTGAGCCAAGCTCATATTTTAAGGCATCTTTGGCAGCGGCAGCCTCATCATGGAGTGCTTGCAGTCTCAGTGAATCCAGCTCGTATTGTTGTATTTTTTCCCTTAACCCGGACATCAGGGTCTCCATTTGTATCTCAGCACCGGACATAAAACCCCTTGCATCGCTGATAATATCATCGTGAAGGCCGAAGTGTGCCGCTATCTCAAAGGCATATGAAGTGCCCAATTCACCGGGGGAGAGTTTATATGTCGGCTTAAATACCCTTACATTCTTAGTGCCGCCATTATTCATGTCAAATGTCTCCGGGGTTATTTCCATAATCATTGCCCCGGCGGTGATGCGCTTCGCAGTTGCTGCAAACACCTTGAGCAGTCTCAAGTGGGTGGTGACCACAGTGAGCGCTCCAAGCCCTGTGAGCCGCTTCAACACCGCGCACCCCAGCGCCCCACCCTCCTCCGGGTCAGTGCCTGAGCCAAGCTCATCAAGCAGCACAAGGGTGTCGCTGCCGCTTTGCTCAAGTATTTGGGCGATGCGGCTTACGCGGGCAGAAAATGTTGACAGATTGTCCTCAATTGACTGCTCATCCCCGATGTCTGCAAATATATGCCTCACAAATGCAACGCTTGAGCCGGAGAGCGCCGGTATGTGCATACCTGACAGCGCCATCAGATGAAGCACTCCAATGGTCTTAAGAACCACGGTCTTTCCACCGGCATTGGAGCCGGTGATGACGATTGAATTATGAAGCTCGCCCAATGTGAAATCAAGCGGGACCAGCTCATCTGCCTTATTGTGCCTTGCAAGTGTCTTTAACAGCAGGGGATGGCGGCCTTTGATAATATTTATGCGCCTGTGGTCGTCTATCAGCGGGGCAGACATTTTAAGGGCATCGGCGAATTTCGCCTTAGCCATTACACTATCAAGTTTTACTACCAGATGGTAGTCCTTTTCTATGTTGTTCAGGTTGTCATGTATCATGCCGGAGAGTCTTTTCAGAACCTTGAATTCCTCGATTTTCTCTTCTGATCTCAGAGAGTCTATCTCATTCCCTGCGTGCTGGGTTTCATAAGGCTCGGTGAAGAGTGTCTCGCCGGTTTTTGAAATATCGTGGACTACGCCGGGGATTTGTCCGCGCGAGTCCCTTCGCACGGGGATGACCCAGCGTCCGTTCCTTATGGTTATAAAATTATCCTGTATATGGGGGTCGAGGTCGTGTCTTCTGAGGAGTTTCTCAAGGATATGCCTCACCCTTTGTTCGTGCGAGGCAAGTTTTTTTCGGACAGATGATAACTCCGGCGACGCCTCATCGGTAATTCTGCCGTCAGCGTCAATGGATTTCACGAGTGCCCGTTTTATCGAGGCGTGACCAGTGATTTCAGAGACGGCTCTAACGATATTAGGGCAGTTTTTTTCAACGCTCAGGCGTTTAAGGCTCAAAGCCGATTCAAAAAGCCAAATGAATTCCCGCAACTCAAGCGGCTCAAGGATTGAACCCTCCGGGCGGAGTTCGGCAAACAACGGCATCATATCGTTAAACGACTCGATGACGAGGTGTTTATTCTCAGAAAAGAGCGCACGCCACTCAGAGACATGGCTTACTTCGCGCCTGATTTCACCTATGTCTCCGTAGGGCGCAGCACTGGCAATAAGCGACTTGGCGCCGCCGGTTACGGCATATGACATGACCATATCCAATATCTTATGAAATTCGAGACTTCTTAATGTATTACCGGCTGTCACCTGAGTGTCAACGCTTGAGGGTTGAACTAAACTCACACACAATTTGTAATTCCGGCAGTATCAATGCACGACATTGCATCATTCTTCCACTTACCAATGTACTTCCTTCCATCGGGGAATATTAAAGTCCCTTGCCCGTTCTTTTTATCGTCAATCCACTGACCAATGTATGTTGTCCCATCCGGGTATGTAAAAGTCCCATCCCCGTGCTGCATATCATCTTTCCACTGTCCAACATACTTCGTTCCATCGGGATATATCAATGTTCCCTGACCATTTTTTGCATCATACTCCCATTGCCCGGCATATGCCGCTGCATTAGGATAAGTTAAGGCGCCTTGTCCATGTTTTGTATTATCCTGCCACTGGCCGGTGTATGTTGTTCCATTTGGGTGAGTCAGTGTTCCATAGCCGTCCTTTTTCCCATCCTTCCACTGGCCCTGATATGTTGTTCCATTAGGGTAATGTAAGGTTCCATCTCCGTGTGGCATACCACTGCGAAACTCCCCCGCGTATTTCCACCCGCTGTAGTAACTTAAAACACCCTGACCGTCTGGCACACCGTCCTTAACCTCTCCAACATATGTCGTTCCATCCGTGTAATTTAAAATCCCTTGACCGTTTGGTCTATCAGCTTTAAACTCACCTGAGTATGTTGTACCATCAGCCCAGGTGAAGGTGCGCAGTGTAAATTCATTATTTTTCTGAGTATCCTGTTGTTCGCTGTCCTGAGTGTCATAGGGATTGGGCTGGATTTTCAGGGATTCAAGGATTTTACTATATGCAAGGTTGATTTCTGTTGTCTTACCTTCAGCCTTCTTTCTAAAGCGTTCATCCTCGTGGGAGAACCTGTCAGGATGCCATACTTTAATTGCATCCCGATATGCCTGTTTGATTTCCTCTAAGGGTGCTCCTGGCTCTACGCCAATTATATCATAAGATTTCTCTATGCCAACCATGTCTTGTTATACCATTTTCACGAGAGTTATCACCAGTATTGAACTACTGCCTGCCCTTCCTTTCGATTATGTTTCAGCTTCAGTCTTCCTCCTCAGGCAGGAGATAATGCTTTCAACCAATTCATCATTGTCAATGGGCTTTATGATGTTCCTGCAAACCTTACCGCTTGTATGATGTTCATCGTTATAGCCGGTAGTTATTATAATTGGCTGGTTTCCATCTATTTTATGTATCTCCTCTATCATTTTCATCCCACTCATAACAGGCATTTGGATATCTGTTATCACTATATCTGCTTTGTTGGAGATATAAATATCTAAGCCTTCCCTGCCATTAACAGCTTCATAGACTTTAGCTACCCTCCTTTTCAAAAAACGGGCAACCATTGTCCTAATATAATCATCATCTTCGACATAAAGCACAGTTAATGTTTTTAATACAGATACATCCATCATATTTCTATCCTCAGTTCACACCATCCGTCAATGTTTCTAATAGATATGCTGCCATGCATATTCTTCTCAATAATCACTTTCGCCATATACAACCCCATTCCGGTTCCTCTTGATTTGTCCTTAGTGGTAAAATATGGATCGAACACTTTATTTATAATATCATCAGGGACCCCGCCGCCGCTATCCGCAATAGTTATAACCTTCCTGTCTGTTGCCGTGTCCCTGTATAGTCTTATTTTTATTGTACCACATGTAAGGTTACTTTTCTCAAATTTGTCCTTGGCGTTGGTTAGAATATTTAAAACAACCTGGGCAAACTCATTTTGATATCCCTGGGTTGTCAAGCTCTTATCTAAATCTTTTTCAACAATAATGTCTTTCTCTTTAACATACCCTGAGATAAGTCTTTCGGCTTTGTTTATCTCACCTGCTATATTGAATTCCATTTGTTCTTTTGTCTGGATATAGAAATTCCTAAAGTTATCTATTGTATCAGACAATGACTTTAACTCTGACATGGCAAGTCCTACAGTTTTCTTAATATATGCCCCATCCAGCTCATCATGCATATATGCGTCTTTTATATCCTGAATAGTAAGCCCTATTGAACATAACGGCTGTCTCCAGTGGTGAGATATATTTATCAGCAGCTCACCCAATGAAATATGCCTTGAGTGTTCGTACATAAGCTGGTCCTTGTTGCGGTTATTTTCAACCTCTGAATCTACCCTTTTTTGTAAGTTAAGATTGATTATCCTGATTTCTTCTTCCAGTCGTTTACGTTCTGTTATATCATGAACCATTGCACAGATAATCACCTTCTCATTTATCCTGATAGGACTTGCATAGATTTCTACATCTCTGATTTCACCTGATGACAGGCGGTGGCGTGTTACTACGTTTTCATGTTTATTATTTTTTACATCTACAATTATTGCTCTTAGTTGTTCATCTGAAAGGGTGTGTATGTCTGGTATCTTCTTTTTTGTAAACTCTCCCTTTTTGTATCCATAAAAAGAACATGCCCTGTCATTTGCCTCCAGTATTTCTTGTGTATCAGGGTTGAATATCAAAATTGGCGTTTGCGTATCGTTAAAAATCCCCCTATACTTCTCTTCGCTTTCCTGCATTGCTATAACTGCCTTTGAAAGCTCATTTGTACGTATCTGGACCAGAAGTTCCAGATTATCTTTTGCCCTGCGTATCTGCTCTTGCGAGTTTTTACGTTCAGTTATATCTCTTATAATCCCTGTGTAGTAAGTATCTTCTTTCACCTTCCACATAGCAAGAGATATTTCTACAGGGAATTCCTCACCGTTTTTCCTTAGTCCTGATATCTCAAACGTTTTACCAAACAATTTTGACTGCCCAGTTTGGGATACTCTTTTTGCCCCTTCTTTGTGCCTCTGTTTATATCTCTCCGGGATAATTATTGATATGTCCTTGTTCAATGCCTCAGACACAGCATAGTTGAAGAGCTTCTCTGATGCTTTATTCCAATAGATTACCTTTTGATTGCTGTCTATCGTTATAATGGCGTCACCGGCAGTATCCACTACTGAGCGTAGTTTTTTCTCATTGATTTCAAGTAACTCCTTGGACCTGCTATTAAGTAATGATATTGCAGCATATTCACCAAAGGCTGAAGCCAGTTTTGCATCCCTATCGGTAAACCCTCCGGGCTTATTTGCCAGTCCTATTAAGCCAACCCCCTTACCATCCAGTTTCAGTGGAGAAAACATAACATTATCAAGCTGCACATGGCCTTCAGGCATATAATCCATCCATGTACTTGTATGAAAATTATTATCATACACCACCTCACCAGTTCTATAAGCTACCTCACGCAATCCCCTTATTGGCATTGGCAAAGATGGGTCAACAGTACAGGGCAGTCCACCTGCTTCTAAAAAAAGCACTTCATTTTCACTGCCGTCAGAGGTTAAGAGTGCAACGTACCCGGCAGCAGCCCCTATTATATCTTTACAGGTATCGAATATTGTTCTTGCTGATATCTTAAAGTCCTGATACTCAAGAACTGCACGGGTACCCTTTAGCAGCGCCTCTGTCTCAGATTCTGATTGCTGCCTCTCTGATTTCTCTCTTATTAACTCTTCGTTTACTTTGCTTAATTGCTCTAAGAGTTCGTCTATTTTCTTATCACATGGTTCCATTGCTGCCTCTCATATCTAATAGTATCACAAAGTCAGCCCAAGCATCAACTTTTTTTGACACATATCATGCGCCAAACGCTTCCTTGACAGCGGCGCTTCGATAATGTTATTTTTTTGTGCGCGGGCGGGTTATTAAATCGCAGCGCCTAATTCAATGGATATGGAAGATAAAATAAGACCCAGACACTCATCATCTTTGATTTACTATGTGCTGCTTGTTCTTACTGCCGCCGCTGTCGGCATATATGTGTTTGTCAAAAAGCCGCCTATTGATATTCAGGTAGTGAATGCCGTAGTTTATGCTTTTATTTTTTACGGTCTTTTTAAAATAGCAGATTATTTTTTCAACACGCTGTATATCGAAAAGGCGAAGATCGCGGTTCCTAAGCTCATCCATGACATAGTCACGGCAATAATTTACTCAGTAGCCCTGTTTGCAATATTAAAAATACAGTTTGGCATTGATTTGACCCCTATAATAACGACTTCTGCGGTATTTTCTATGGTCATAGGTCTCGCGCTGCAAGATACACTGACTAATCTTATCGCCGGCGTTGTGCTGCATATAGAAAATCCCTTTAGAATCAACGACTGGGTACGCATAAAGGACACGGACGGCAAGGTCGTAGAAATAAACTGGCGTACAACCAAGCTCCTCACACGCGAGAACGATTATCTGGTCATCCCCAATGGCAATATCATAAAAGATACGATTCTAAGCGTAAATTATCCCTCAACAGAACAGATCATGAGCCTCTTCGTAGGCGTTGATTATGATACCCCTCCTAATAAGGTAAAACAGGTAATCGAATCAGTCTGCCTGAAGACTTATACAGAGAAAATGCCCCCTCCAGAGGTACGGCTGGTTAAGTATAACGACTCATCCATCGAATACGAGATCAGGGTATGGATTAACGACTATGGTCTCAAACACCATATTGCCAACATTATTATGACAAAACTCTGGTACGCATTCAAAAGAGAAAACATAAGGATTCCATTCCCCATCAGAGACGTTTACTGCCATCCCGTTAACACCGTTGACTCTAATGGTGAGTTTGAACAGAAATATTCAGCCATAAAGCGAATCGAGTTTTTCTCCGTCTTCACCGAAGATGTACAAAGAGAAATCGCCTCGCTGCTAGCTCAAAAACACTATGGAAGAGGTGAAAGCATCTTTGAAGAAGGCGACGAGGGCGACTCATTCTATGTCATCAGAAGAGGCCGCGTTTCGGTAACGGTAGCTGGCAACGAAGTAGCTGTCCTGAAAAGGGGGGATTTTTTCGGTGAGATTTCTCTTTTTACCGGCGGTATCAGAACTGCCAGCGTGACGGCAAAAGAAGACGCGTTAATCCTGGTACTCAACAAGGAGGGATTTTCCAAGGTAATAATGGACAATCCAAGTGCCGTTGAATCAATCAGCTCTATTATCACACGCAGGGAAATCGAAAACGAACAACTAGCACAGAAAATAAGCGCACAGGCACTCTCAGAAGAACAGCTCAACGCTCAGTTTGCAAGTAAAAAATCCAAGATGTTTAATAAAATCAAGGCATTCTTTAACCTATCATAATTCCGGTGCAGGCTCTGGTACATTAAGACGAATATACAGCTCCCTAAGCTGCTTCTTATCAACATGAGACGGCGCTCCGCTCAGAGGACAAGACGCCTTCTGGGTCTTTGGAAATGCAATCACATCGCGTATCGACTGCGCCCCGGTCATAAGCATTACAAGGCGGTCAAGCCCGATGGCAAGCCCCCCGTGTGGCGGCGCACCGTACTTTAGCGCATCAAGCAGAAAACCAAACCGTTCTTCGGCCTCCGCCTCTGCCATGCCTATCAGCTTAAATATCTCCTTTTGCAGCTCCGGGCGATGGATACGAATACTTCCGCCGCCTATCTCACTGCCGTTTAACACGAGGTCATAGGCCTTTGATTTCAGCTTCGAAAGATCAACATCACCGCCTCCCATGATAAGTCTTATGTCCTCATCTGTTGGGGATGTAAAGGGATGGTGAATTGCCTGAAATCTGCCGTCCTCCTCATTCCACTCAAACAGGGGAAACTCTGTTATCCAGACGAACTTATCCCCGGAGGGAATCAGATTCTGTTTTTTTGCAATATCGAGGCGCATACGGCTTAAGACATCATTAACCACAGGTTCTTTGTCTGCCACAAAGAGCATCATATCGCCGGGGGCAGCTTGCAGTCTGTCGGCCATTTGACGCACTACATCCTCAGGGAAGAATTTTAATATTGGTGAGTCAAACCCGTCTTTTACCTTAATCCATGCAAGACCTTTTGCACCAAGTGACTGTGCCTCGGCTGTCAGCAGATCAGTTTCACGTCGTGAATAGCCTGCCATACCCTTGCCAAGCAGACCCTTAACACGTCCACCAGACGAAAGCGCATCGAGAAATACCTTAAACGAACTATTAGATGCCAAATCTGCCATATCCTTAAGCTCAAGCTCAAACCTCATATCGGGCTTATCGTTGCCAAAGCGCTCCATCGCCTCTGAGTATGCAAGTCTTTCTATTGGAGTAACCAGCTCTTCGTTTCTTATCTCTTTAAATATCTTCTTTACGAGGCCCTCGACCATATTTATTATGTCATTGACGCCGACAAAGGACATCTCCATATCGATTTGCGTAAACTCCGGCTGCCTGTCTGCCCGCAAGTCCTCGTCACGAAAACACCGCACTATCTGATAATACCTCTCCATGCCGGCTACCATCAGCAGCTGCTTAAATATCTGAGGTGACTGCGGCAGGGCATAAAAACACCCGGGCGCCATACGGCTTGGCACAAGATAGTCGCGCGCCCCCTCCGGCGTTGATTTTGTCAGCACGGGGGTTTCTATATCTAAAAACCCGAGGCCGTCCAGATAGTCCCTGACGGTCTTGCATATCTTATGGCGCGTGATAATGTTTTTGAGCATCTCAGGTCTGCGAAGGTCAAGGTAACGGTATCTCAGACGGTTGCCCTCGGCTATCTCAATGTCCTGGTCAAGCTGAAAAGGCAGGGGTTCCGCCCTGTTTAATATCTCAAGGGCCTTTACATAGACCTCGACGCTGCCGGTTAGAATGTCCGGGTTTTCAGTGCCTTCCGGCCTTAGACATACATCACCGGTAATCTTGATTACGTACTCCGCCCTCAGTTGATGTGCGGTCTTATGAATCGCCTCGCCGTAATCGGGGCTGAAGACAATCTGAGACACACCTGTTCTATCTCTCAAATCGCAAAAAATCAGTCCGCCGTGGTCGCGGCTCCTAAATACCCACCCGCTCATCGTTACTTCTTTCCCTGCGTATGTTGAATCTATCTGCCCACAGCCCGTGCTGCGGTACTCACTATTATTGTGCATATGGTCTTTCATTGGGTTTTACGCCAACCTCCTTGAATATTGTATGCAGTTCTTCCTGCGTCAGATAAACCCACTGGCCCGGCTTGAGGTTTCCTAAGGTGATACCATTTATTGCTACACGCTTTAGTTTTGCAACAGGGTGTTTTACATAAGTAAACATTCGGCGAATCTGGCGTTTTCTCCCTTCATATATGGTGGTCTCAAGCCATGTGTTGGACACAGTGTCTTTACTTTTCAATCTTTTAATTTCGGCAGGCAAGGTTACGCCGTCCTCAAGCCTGACGCCGCGGCGCAGCTTATCCAAGTCTGCCTCAGTGATGTCTCCTTTGACCTTTACCTGATACGTCTTCGGGATTTTTTTCGCTGGATGGAGGATATGATAGGCGAGGTCGCCGTCGTTTGTCAGCAGCAGCAGCCCCTCTGTATGATAGTCAAGCCTGCCCACAGGATATACACGCTGCCCTACGCCGGTGATATAATCGGCCACAGTTGCCCTGCCCTCCGGGTCTGTCAGTGTGGTTACGACATCGTCGGGTTTGTTGAACTTGATATAGACGCGCCGCTGACCAATTTTTGGATTCAGGAGTTTGCCGTCTAATTTTATGTGGTCTCTTTCAACATCGGCCTTCATCCCGATAACGGCTGTCTTGCCGTTTACAGTAACACGCCCCTCCATAATTATCTCCTCGGCCTTCCGCCTTGAGGTAATCCCTGATGAGGCAATTATCTTTTGAAGTCTCTCTTCCATGAACTTGAGATTGTAACATAATTTGGATTTTTTTATTCATTATATTTATCACTCACTGCCTGAAAGGAGATAACGGGCGGCGATAACCCTAAATTTGACAGACTAAAGGGCAATAATGTAACCTACTCCCATGTCAGGCCATGTGCAAAACGGGAAGCTCAAGTGTTTGCTTGTCGGCATAGGAGGGGGATATCATTATAATATCCGACTGCTGCACAGTATTGTAAAACAAAAAAGTGACTGCGATATACTATTTTTGCAGTTTTCAAGTAACAAGCAGCTCATTGGGAGTGATTTAAGGGTACACTTCAATAAGGATATAAACGATTTTAATAAGACATTTGCATTTTTAACGCAATGGCTGCAAGGAAGGCAATATGATTTAATAGGCGTAAGTCTAATGTCCCACAACTGGAGTTTATTTGTAAGCCTAACTCGTTCAATCAGGGAATCTCTACCGGAGTGTAAAATTATAGCAGGGGGTGTTCACCCCTGGCACGTGGCTACTTTAGAAACCCTGAAACACTGTGATTATGTATGCGCCTCAGAAGGAGAGGAGTTACTTGCTTCATTAATAGGCAGATTATCAGCCGGAATTATTGACGCCCCGCTGAGGATTCCCGGACTTGTAGAGAAATTCAACAATGAAGTAATAACTACGTCTGCCGGGGCATCTGTAGAAATTGAAGATATGCCTGTGCCTACTTATGGTGGAGATAATATTTACTATTTGCATTCAGTAGAGGACAACCCTGTACTTACAAACTACGACTACATGCTTGACAGCGGGAATATATTTGTTCATATTGGCAGAGGATGCCCCTATAAATGTTCCTACTGTATAAATAGTGTCTTTACAGAAAAGAAAATGAGGATGCGCACAGTTGACAAGCTGATAAGTGAGATTAAAGCAATTTTAAGTGTATGCCGCAAGGTTGAAAATATCTTTTTTATGGATGAGATATTCCCTATGCGGAATAATTACCTGCAAGAGTTTGTTGAGAAATATAGGGACAATATAGGCTTGCCTTTTCAGGTCACTCTTTATCCAGGAATGTTGACTGAGGAGAAACTTGTTTTACTAAAACATGCTGGCCTTAAAGAGATTACTATGGGTGTCCAAAGTGGTTCAGAATCTACGATTAAAAACATCTTCACCAGAACTTACACCAAAGAATTGATAATTAAAGAAAATGAAATAGTCGCAAAACACAAAATTATGATTTATTACGACTTTATTATACGAAACCCATTTGAAACTGTGAAAGACTATAAAGAAACATTAGAGCTGATTACAAGATTGAAAAGACAGTACTACCTTAAGTTCTACACGTTAGCATTCTTCCCTGAACATCCAATTACAAAGAAAGCCTTAGAAGCAGGATATATCAGGGAGGCTGACATTGACCCATCAATCAGCTATCTTGATGTTACAACACCACACAAAAAGGCCATAGCAGAGCATTACTATGTGGAAGAAGGGCTTGTACAGTGGAACCGTGTAATCTTAAATAACGTTAAAGCAAACTCTACCGAAGATGCCTACTACCTTATAATGTCATACTACGGCTATTGGTTTATACCAAAGAGGATTGTAGATTATTTCCAGAAGCAGCTAATAAAAGGGGATTTATCTAAGATAGTCCATTTTGGGGCTGTAATAAATACAATATTATCGATTAGAAATAGTATTGTTATCAAAAGATTGAGGTATCTTGTTAATGTTATGAAAAAAGAAGGTATTATTAATGTATTTAAAGTAGTTTATAGAAAGATAACCACTGGCGTATAGAAATACTTCTGACAATATGGTGGAAGTCCCGCGTATGGGAAACAACAGGGATGTCAAAAAGTAATGTTTATTTTATACTGGTTGAGCCAAAAGAAGGCGGCAATGTTGGAGCCTCAGCAAGGGCAATAAAAAACATGGGCTTTGGGAATCTCGTCCTCGTAAGGCCGTGCGGCTATATGACAGAGGAGAGTTGCCGCTTTGCACACGGCGCCCTGGATGTGCTGGAGGGGTGTGCCGTATATGATGACTTTAATGATGCCATAAGAGATAAATCCATCGTAATAGGCATATCGAGGCGCTTTGGCAGCAAAAGGGGGGTGCGGCAGCCTGTAGCTGAGGGCGCTAAATATGCCTTCGGGATGGCTGAGTTAAACAAAGTTGCCGTTGTCTTCGGACGTGAAGACAACGGTCTCACAAACGAGGAGATAAAGTCGTGCGGCTTGTTGTTGTACATACCGTCGTCCGAGGCCCAGCCATCTCTTAATCTCGCACAGGCAGTCATGGTTACGGCATACGAAATTGCCCGCCAATATAATGACAGCAGCGCCAGCCCAGCATCGCACAAGCTCATAACCGGCGAGGGATTAGAGTACCTGTATAAGCGAATCTCTAAGCTGCTGCCGCTCTTAGGATATGGCAGCAGAGGCTCTGAGAACCTCGCCGGGGGGATTATGCGAAACATCAGGCGGCTGGTTGGGCGTGCTGGGCTGACGCAGTGGGAACTAAACATGCTCTACGGCATTTGTACTCAAATCGAGGGGAAAATAAAAGGAGAACTGTGAAAGACATATCAATAGTATTATACGCCTTATTTGTCTGCCTGTGTGTGTCTACTGCCGAGGGTGCCAGTACATATTCTGTAAATGACCCGTCAAGGACCATGATAGGAGTGCCGCAGACTTATAAGATAACCGGTGAAGACACCCTGCTGGACGTAGCCCGGGTCTTCGGCATAGGATATAATGCCATAACAGAGGCTAATCCGAAGGTTGACCCGTGGGTACCTGCCGAGGGGATTACAATAAACATTCCAACTCAGTGGATAATCCCTGAAATTCTCGAAAACGCAATACTGATAAACCTTGCTGAGATGAGGTTATATAGTTTCTTCACATTTAACGGTCACAGATTCGTAAAGTCATACCCCATAGGCATAGGAAGAGAAGGGTTTAATACGCCGGAGGGACTATTTCGTATAACACACAAAGTTGAAAACCCTGTGTGGCGGCCAACCAAACGAATGCTGGATGAGACCCCTGACCTGGACCCAATAGTCCCACCCGGGCCGGACAATCCGCTTGGGGATTACTGGCTTCAGCTTTCCATTCCGACATATGGGATTCACGGCACAAATAAACCGTACAGTGTTGGCAGGAGGATAAGTTCTGGCTGCATCAGGCTCTACCCTGAAGACATTGATGACCTATACCATTACGTTAAAATCAAAACCCCAGTAAAGATAATAAACGAACCCGTTAAGGCAGCAGTACATGAAAACGCGGTTTACATTGAGGTACATGCTAACGGACTGAACGCGGATGAACTGATGGGAAAGGCACTCGATCTGTTGAGAGGGAAAGACCTGTACAGGTATGTCGATCCAAAACTGCTTAAGTCCGCAATCGACGGAGCAACAGGCCTTCCCACTATAATTTCAAGAGCGAGATAAAAAAAGCCTTTACTCGGCCTTTTACACTCTTACTCCTGGGCTTTAGCTTTTTTGGCCTTTTTAGCCTTTTTGTGAGTCATGTGCTTGTGGCTGCTGCTGGTCTTCTCTAAAGATTTTTCGAATGCCTTCGCACATACCGATGCGGCCTTTTCTGCTTTTTTAGCTGCGTCTTCTGCTCTGTCAGCGGCTGAACTTGCCTTAGCTGCTGCGTCTGCTGCCTTCATGGCTGAGTCCTTAGCGCTTGATGCGGCCTTCTCACATGACGCCTTTGCGTCTTCTGCTGCCTTTAAAGCGTTTTGTAAGAGTGCCTTATCCTCCTGCTTAAGCTCGGCAGTACACCCAAACGCAATCAGCGATAGGGCCAAAAACAATACGGCAAATACCCTCATGTCTAAACCTCCTTAGTGTTTATTAAATTCCGTTTTGATAAAACGGTTTCCACGCCTCATTTCACGCCTTTACACTCATTCAGGTCTCTAAATATACCCTCATAGCCTTCATACTATATTACAAAAGCCGCCTGCAAATCAAGTTATTTATTTTTGTTTAAGGGCAGCCTGAATTGTCATTTGATTAACTTAGAATATTTCTCGTGAGAGCCTATCCAAAACCAATACATATCATCTCCATGTTTTACCCCCAACGCACGCCAGTAAAGACCTATTCTTATCGAATATACCTCTTTGTTTTCATACAGCTTTTTAAATCTCAATTTTTCATCGAAAGGATTATTTAGCCATGATTTATATGTCTCTTTCGCATTCTGCTTAACTTTACCCGGGAGAGCATCGTAATATTTCCAAAAACTTTTTAACACATAGGATTTCACATCTTATCCAAATCCATCGGTTCCGCACTGCCTGCCTCAACCTCTGCTAATGCCTCCTCAGCCAACATGGAAAGGGCATCCTGAGAGTTGCTAAAGGCCATGTCCCACTTGATTTCGTCAATAAGCTCGTCAATAATTTTCAGAGCACCGCCTTTATCGTTCTTTAGTATATCGGCTAACTGCCTTATCCTATCTATTACTTCTATTGGCAAGCCTTCTAATTCAATAACTTTCATAAGCCCCCAGCCTGATTCCTTATCCATAGATTATACTCCATTACCAGCTTTTATTTACAGCAATATTTTACAATTTTTACAACAAACCAGCGCGTTTCAATATATCTTTTATTTCCAGGTATTTAACATTTAATTCTTTCAACGTCCGTTCTATGTTATCTCCCCTTTCTTCGAGTTCCTTGTTTTTTCTGATAGCCGGGGCAAGGGCAGTACGTCTGTCCCATATGACAGTTGTCATCAAAATGCCTATTCCACCAAAAAGTATACCAAAGCCCCACAGCATGAATGTCATCATCTGTTCAAATTTCTTGTCCATGTCA
>LNQR01000128.1 GCA_001541255.1 Candidatus Magnetominusculus xianensis | reverse complement strand
GATCTAATTTCCTACCGTCTAATTCTCTCATCTTTTATCTTAACATTTTGCTTAATTTTATGTCTACTTACTTATACACTTATTAATAAAAGTAACGATGTTTCTATAAAAAGGAAAGGAGGTGATAAAAGATGGGAGATACAATAAAAGAACGTGTAATCGGGCTAAGGATTACACAAGAAGAGTACAGCAGGCTGAGAGGCTTGGCTGCAGGAAGATACCTGTCCTTAAAGTATGTTGGGTGGGGTTCTTTTACGCAGGTTCCTATCAGGTGAGGTTACTATTTAACCTTCCCTGATAGGAAGAGGCATACCTGAAAGCGTCCGCTACCATGTGGACATTAATTTCAGGTCTATTTATAAACCAATGGATAGGGTTTCCTTGTCTGTTAAAAGAAAAATGGAGGTTCCTGATGGAACTAAAGAGTGTAAGAACATCTGCTACCCTATCAACGGTAGCGGGAATGACGGTGGCGAACGCCGTCAGTGTCGTAAGAGGGGGGTGGAAGCGATGGGATTAATCGTTTCGTCACGTCCCTTAACTAGTACATACCAACCAACAGCTGCGGGTATGTACAAGGGAGTGTCTATCGGTGTCATTGATGTTGGTACACATTTGAACGAACTGAGACAGGCAAAGACACATGATGTTTGTCTCGGTTGGTTACTCTTCCTTTCTGAAGGGAAGAGTATAAATGTGTGGAGGAGGTTTAACCTCACCCTCCATCCCTTCAGAGCTGGCTGGCTTCGACTTGAAGTCAGTCTTAGGTATCAGTTGCCAAGTGCAACTGATACACAAAGCATCAAAGGATGGGGGAATACGCGCTGCCGTTAGCAATGTCCTCCCCCCATCAAGTAAGGTAGAATATAAGCCAAATCTTATATTCTACTCCATAGAAGAGGGAGGGGATATCCCCGATGGCATCCCCTCATGGGTCAGGGAACTCATCTTGAGTAGCGATGAGTTCCAGGAAAAAACTGCTTCGGCTTCAGTGGAGCCACCCACTGAAGCCGAGATGCTGGAGATTTTGAAAGAAGAGGATGACTATATCCTCTTCTAACATTAAATAACTGGGGCATCATATGATGCCCCTCATCTAACAACAAATGGAGAACACTGATGGTAAAGTATAATAAATACTCCTCGTTTGTCAACAGCCATGGCGAACAGGACGAATTAGTAAAAGCGGCAGTAGATGATATAATAACATCTGGCTTAACCCCTGAGACACTTGAGGCGGCACAGGTAAGGATATTCAATAGGGACGCGACTACCCTCTGTATTAGTTTAAACAGGGACAAACTTGAGGGTAAATACTTTAACAACCCCTATAAGTTAGTAGAATTCCCTTATTTCCACGAGAATAGGGGCATTGCACACAGCAGGTTCAAGTTGTTCCCTGCTGCTAATAAAAAAGGTGGCGGGACGATAAAATACCTGCACCCGAATGGTGTTCCTTCAACCCCATATATTCTACCAGGTGTATGGGAAGTAAAGGACAAAGCCCACAAGCCGGTGTGGTTCACTGAAGGTGAGAAGAAAACTCTCAAACTCCTCCAGCACGACAAGTACGCTATTGGACTACCTGGCGTATGGTCTTATAAGGAAAATACTACAGATGGCATCTCAGTGCTGTCCACCGAGCTAGCGCAGTTCAACTGGCAAGGCAGGACCGTATTCTTCGCCTTTGACAGTGACTTGTGGGTAAATCCGCAGGTGCTTTTCGCCTTATATGAACTTGCTGCAAGGCTATTTGGTAAGGGTGCAATTGTAAAGATTGCATTATGGAGCCAAATGGAAGGAAAAGGGGTAGATGACTACCTTGTAGGTAAAGAGCAGCAGAGACAAAAGGCAGAAGATGTGTTGGCTGCTATGGAAGCAAATGCCATACTGTTTGAGGATTTCATATGCCCCGAACATGAGGACGCCGTAATACGCGCACTAACAGTAGCGGAACTCCCTCATCTGAAGCAGCAGCGGTTAATTAAGGTTGTTGCAAAAAAGATAGGTGTAGACAAAAAAACGCTTCTCACTGAGATTAGCGTGAGACAAAGGGAAGATGTAGTTGACGACGAAGTCACCTTTACAGATGAACAGGTAGTACAGGCGATGGCGTTATTAAAATCGCCAGACCTCGTATGACAGATTTTTAGATATCTGTCATACGAGGTACATCGGACGTGACGCCGAACTCATCCTTGTCAAACTGGCGACTGTCTCAAGGAAGTTCGGCAGGGGTATCTCGATCATAATAACCGGCACTGCATCAGTTGGAAAAAGTGAACTGATTGCTGTTGTGGTTCAAACTACATGGCAGAATGATGTAGAGGACTTCAGCAGAGTGTCGGAAAATTACTTTCTGTACAGAGACGCTTCTCTGGCACATAAGGTAGTGCTGTTCTATGAGATGTCTGGAACAGCCAGTACTGCCTATACTCTCAGAAGCGCTTTCTCTGAGGGGGTACTCAGGCTTGGAACTGTTACTAAGAATAATCAAGGCTCAATGGAAACAAAAGAGGTTGAAAAACCTTGTGACGGGATGGTGATGTTGTCCACCTATGCAGCGGGTGAAGTGGACAAAGAGTTGAACACAAGGGTCCTTCGTATCGAACTAACACACGATGAGCAGCTGGGGAGAAGGATTTTGAGGCATAAAGGGAAAATGGCTCAAGCACCAGCTCAAAACAGCTCAACCCCCAATGAGCCATTTTATGCCTTGGAAACTGGCATTGCAGGCGGGTCTATGGAAAACGGCTCATCGGCTCAATCGGCTCAGGGGGTAGATGAAAATTTACTCATATGGCAAATAGCTGACTATCTCATAGAGCCAGCGACTGTAATTGTGCCATTTGCGGATGGCATAGCGGATTTATTCCCTATAAACCAGGAACGTCTGATGAGGGACTTTGATAAGGTTATCAGTCTTATCAAGGCATCAGCACTCCTGCATCAATACCAACGAGAAAGAGATGAGATGGGGAGGATAATAGCCACTGAAGACGATTACGCGTTAGTGTACAGGCTGAAGGACGCTATATCGCAGGGGTATCTCAGGTCCCTGACAATATACTTGGCTTTCTGTACTGCTGCCAGAATCTGGTAACTACGACCAAGGATAAGCAGATAATATATCATAGTAGGTCCCTGGTCCAGAGGACCCTAGGGACCTCTGATGCTACTATTAAGCGGTATATAAAGGTAGCATCAGAAGGGGAACTGATATCTACCAGTGGCAGGGGCAAGAACATGATGATTGAAGTAATGGAGATACCTGAGCCGGTTTCCCCGTTACCACCCCCTGAAAAAATATTTAAAAACCCCCTTGAGCCGACTGAGCCATTGAGCCATTTTGTAAACAACCGCCTGCAATGCCAGTCTTCAGAGGAAAAAATGGCTCATTGCCACTTGAGCCATTCTGAGCCATTGAGCCAAACTGGTATGGTTATCCCCACATCTCCCAAAATATCACCCCCTGTCCAGTACCGCTACATTGGCTCATCAGACGAGCTAAAAGAGGTGGTCCGGTTTTTTCAGGATGCCAAGGTGCTAGCAATTGACACCGAAACTACAGGTGCTGAAAAAGGGGATGGGCTAGACCCTCACAAAGGGAAAATCAGGCTTATTCAGATAGCTGCAGCAGGACATCATGTTGCGGTCGTTGATATGTTTGAAATCCCATCAGAAGAATTAGCTCCTCTGAAGGATTTGCTGGCAGGGAGCGCCATTAAGGTATTTCACAACGCCAAGTTTGATTTGAAATTCCTGCAAATAGCGGATATCCCAGTTAAGGGGCAGTTATGTGATACGCAGATTGCGGCTCAATTGCTTATCTCCGGCCTTAAAGACGATGGTTATAATCTCAAAGATGTAGTCAAGGACTACCTTCTTGAGGAATTACCAAAGGAGCAGCAGGTAAGCGACTGGAGCGGGGACTTAACGCCATACCAAATTGAGTATGCCGCAAGGGACGCAGCAGTCCTTCTCAGACTAAGGGAGGTACTCATCCCATTACTCAGGGACGCATGTCTAGTCAAAGTAGCCAAAATAGAGTTTGACACCATCCCTGCCTTTGTAGAAATGGAACTCAACGGTATGAAAGTGGATAGGGACAAGTTAAATGCCTTATGCCTGAAGATGGAAGAAGACGCAAAAGAAGCGGCTGACAATCTGAAGGTATTTATAGGTGATATCAATCCCAACAGCCAACCACAGATGCTTAAGGCACTAAAAGATATGGGTGTGCCTGTAGAAAGTACAGGTAAGGACACCTTGGCGCCGTTGGCTGCTGACTATCCGGTAGTTAAGGCCCTAATCAAGTACCGTAAAACATCCAAGTTGCATCAGGCATTTGGTAAGTTGCCGGAGCGTATACACCCTGTAACGGGGCGTATCCACCCGTCATTCGACCAAATAGGTGCAGTTACGGGTAGAGTTTCCTGTAAGGAGCCTAATCTACAACAAACCCCCCGCGATAAGTCGTTTCGTGGGTGTTTTACACCTGAACCTGGCAACGTACTGGTTATAGGTGACTATAGTCAGATAGAACTGCGTAATACCGCTGAAGTTACCCAGGATAAGCGTATGCTGGATGCGTACAACAACGGTGAAGACCTGCACCGCCTTACTGCTTCTATCGTAATGGATAAGCCGCTACAGGGAGTAACAAAACAAGAGCGCAGTGCTGCCAAAGCAGTAAATTTTGGACTCATATACGCAATGGGTGCCGCTACTTTAAGGGAATACGCCGAAAACAGTTACGGCGTTTCAATGTCGTTAGAGGAAGCGGAGATATTCAGAGAACGCTTCTTTGAGGCTTATGAAGGTGTAGCCCAATGGCACATACGAGTTAAGCAGGCAAAACCTAAAGAGACGAGGACGTTAGCGGGGCGTAGGAGGCTATGGAACGGATGGCCCAAGATTACCGAATTGTACAACGCGCCAATACAAGGCACTTCGGGGGATATTACCAAAAAAGCGTTGTCTCTTCTATCTACACGCATGAACGATATAGGCGGTGGTATCGTCCTTACGGTTCACGATGAGATTGTTATAGAAGTACCAGAAAGTAAGGCAGAAGAGGCTGTTAAACTGTTACGAGATACGATGATTGAAGCTGGTCGTGAATATCTCAAAACAGTGCCTGTCGAAGTCGATGTCGCTTACGGTAAAAGCTGGGCTGATAAGGCGTAATTCTATGTCATCATCAGGAGGATTTTGTTCCGGCAATATCGCTGGAACAAAATCTGAACCTTGATTAGATACTTCTCTTCCTTCAAGCCAATGCCCCTCGAAGCACACTGCTTTTTCTCTGTTACCCCAAAACTGCCTGAACTGTCGGCGTATGGCTCCTAATTGTCGCCGACATTGACGATAATATTACTGTAGTCATAACAGCACAGGATTACCCTGTCTGTAACGCCACCGGATTAGCGTGGAGCAACTATTGGTAAGAAATGATACAAACGTACCCACCGCAAAAAATATCGCCTTAAAATCAACCATGGTGAACCCGGCGGCATATTCAACCTCAGTCTCAAGATTTCTGTTTCATTAAACGCTGGTTTTGAGTTAAACTGCCATGATTGGTGGACTAAGATGACCGTAAAACCATAAACTTTAATACACAGGGGGTAAATACAATGAATAAAGCCGAACTTATAGAACTGGTTGCATCGGCTGCTAATATCAAGAAAACTGAAGCCACAAAAGCCGTAGATGCCGTTCTTAATTCGATTACGCAATCTGTAGCCAAAGGGGAAAAGGTGGCATTAGCAGGATTCGGCACTTTTTTAGTTTCAGATAGAAAGGCACGTATAGGACACAATCCTAAAACGGGTGCTGAGTTAAAGATAGCGGTATGTAGAACGCCTAAGTTTACAGCAGGTAAGGGTTTTAAAGAATTAGTCAACGGGGATAAGGGTAAATAGAAGTTTTAGTTTAGTCTGATATCAGGCTAAATGGTTTCAGGCTGTCCCATCATCAGATATCTCAATTACCTTAACCCCCTGAGACACTAATCGCACTGGCGTCTATGGCATGTCGGGAAGATCAGTGAATGCCTGTAGCAGGTGGCTGTGAAGGGGTGGAGCCTTGGAGCGGTGTGCGGATTTTAAGGATCCACTATTTCAAAAATCTTATAGCACCAACGACACAAGGCAACCCATGGATCATTAAACAGCTATCCTAAACTCAGCTCCATCGTCTGTATTTCTAAAAGTGAGACTGCCGTCCATGCTTTTTTCAATTATCTGCTTCGACATGTATAAACCTATTCCCGTCCCTTCTATACCCGATTTAGTTGTGAAATAATACTCAAATATCTTACCTGCAATAGTATCAGGGATGCCACCGCCATTATCACTTATCAATGTTATAATCTTGCCATCTTCTTTCTTAAGCGTGATTATTATGGTCCCGACATCAGAGTTTTACATTAACCCAGATTTACGTCTGTTTAATATCGCATCTTTGGAGTTGCTTATGATATTTAAAATTACCTGTTTAAATTCGTTAGGATATCCATACACCCTGTATGCCTCATGTAGATCATCACTTTTAACCGTAATCATTATATTGCTACTTTTAAATAAATTGAAAAAGATAGATATTATTTCCTCAACAGCATTTCTCACAGAGAATTCAAGTTTAATCTTTGATGGCTTTAAAAACTCTCGAAAAGTATCTACTGTATCCGCCATAAATTCAATACTGTCCATGGCATCGTGGATTACTTTATTAATACCTTCCTCTGTTAGCTCATTATATCTGAATGCATCCTTCATATCCTGTATCGTCAACGACAATCCATTAAGGGGTTGCTTCCATTGATGTGATATCGCACTTATCAGTTCCCCCACAGATGCCATCTTTGACTGGTGTATCAGTAGATGCTCCTGCTTCCGCCTTTTCTGTGTTTCTTCATGGACTTTTCGTCCTAGAGCAATATTCATTTCTAACAGTTCCTTTTCGTATTCCATCTTTTTACAGAGTGTCCGAATGTTTGATATCCCATAGGATAAATCATCTGCTAACTCAAGCAGTAACGACACTTCCTCTTTATCAAAGGCGTTTGGTTCAACAGCATGGATATTGAAGGCACCTATTACCTGTCCCTCTATAATCAAGGGTAGTGCTATAGAGGACGCATATCCACGTTTTATTGCTTCATCTCTCCACGGGACGTATTTCTTGTCCTTAAGCATATTTCTACATATAGAAGGCTTACCTGTTTTTACAGCAGTGCCAGTGGGTCCATGACTTCGTTCTGTATCGTCCCACCTTATCTTGGTGGTATCAATATACCCGTCTTCATATCCATAAAATGCCATAGGAACAATAATTTTCTCATGAGCATCAGTAATTTTGCAAAAACCAATCCAACACATACGGTATTTTGCCGTATTGACTATTATCTTGCACGTGTTCTCCATGAGGTTTAACTCAGTTCTCTCACTGCGCAGTAAGCGATTTATTTCATTAGTAGCCTTTAAAGCACGTTTAAGCCTCTTTAGTTCGGCTTTTTCACGATGTAATCCCTTTATTTTACTGTACAGGAGCATGACTCTATTGGTTTGTTCCTTTTCCATCATAAAGGGATATCCTTAGTTAAAAAAAGTAGCGGGATAGGCATGGATATATAGTCATGAAGAATGGCGTTCTGGTTGGTTTGACACTCATGTATCATACCTGTCTCTCCATTTTTTGCGAACAAATCATTATACACGCCCTAATATTACATTCTTTTAATCAACCATGTCTGTCATTTGGATTACAATCTTTAAATTTTCATATGGTAGTCCGTAGTCCCATTCCGTATATTATACGTGTAGATATGTTACATATAAGTTACAGATTAAGGGTAGCAAAAAAAAAGTGTGTAACAAAAAAAGTGTTGACACCGCTTTAGAATTTCTGTATCATATATGTACACCTGAACGTGAGCAATAATGGTTAACGCTTGACGGCTTAAACACCCTGAGAAGCAATACCGAGTAAGTCTCCAGAGAGTAAGGTTTAGTAGAAACTTTATTTTTTTGGAGGCTTGTGTGGTTTTTAGAGACGCTATATTCAGAGCAATCATTTCAGGTATAAATCTACCTTGCCTGCTGTTGTCCATTTATCCTGAGTGTTGTAGTGACCATGTTTCTCACACAAAAGAGGATTTCTACGTAGAGATTGGCATTCTGCTGACTGAATATCAAGTGTCAGAAAATACCATTTGGTTCAAATTGAAAGGATGTATCGGCACTCTATGTGATTCTACCGCAGTGGTCTGTTCTTCTGCTTATAGGAGGACTGACATGTAAAAAATATTTTCTAATCCTATAGCCGTATAAAACCATCATTGATGGGAAGACTTTATTTTAAGCGTGAACTGTTGTGTGTTGCAGCAGCCATAGAGACTGCATAAAAGTTACTCAGTCCAAACCGAAATATAAGGTAAGGATGGGGTATGCGTAAGAACAACGGTAAGCACGATAGTTTGATAAAAAACGCCTGATATATCATCTGCAGGCGATAGGAAACAGCACAAACATGTCCTTCCAATCTCACCAGCACAGGACAGTGCTGCTATAAAAGATAACAGCCTTCCTCTTGACTTCAGTCCAAGGCTCAGTGATACTCTGGGCCACAAATTAGATGGGAACGCCATAGTAGGAGACGAATACTTGATAAACAGCCTCTACTTGTCAAAGAGTTTCATCAACCGCAACGCTGCTGCCATGGGTTCATTCTCACGCCCAAGAAGGTTTTTCTTGAAGAACGTAATGGCTTTTTTGAACCACTTGGCTGAACAGTCCATTCAGAAAAGCAAATACAAAACCATAAAGAAGGCAAACGCGAGGCATAGCGTTAATGAACTTTTTCAAGATATTAAAATCAGACAGAGGAAGAAGGAGGTTAAAAATGTCAGTATACAAAAGGGGCAGTAAATGGTACGTAAATTTAATCATCAACGGCGTTAGAGTAAACCGCAGCGCTGGCGATACAAAAAAAAGAGGCAAAAAGTGTTGAGGCTGAACTAAAAACACGGATAAGACAGGGTACTCTGCACATTGAAGAGATAAACACAGGTGGTATTCCCTTTGACACGGTTGCTACAGAATATATCGAACACGTCAGAAAAGTAGGAGCCAAGAAGACGTTTGAAATGGTTCATCAGGGTTATCACAACCATATCAAAGTCTTTCTATCTGCACATATGCTAACCGATATAACGCAGAAACTACTATTACGGTATCAGGCAATGAAGAAAAGCGAGGGGTACAGCAACAGGACCGTAAATATCCAAATCGGCATCATCAGAAAAGTCATGAACTATGCTGTTTCTCAGGACTATATCAGAAAGGTTGAGATAAAGTTCCCTAAACTTAAGGAGCCACAAAAACTACATGCCTTTATAGAGGATGAGGATTTCCAACTCCTAATTGACAACCTAACGGTGGACATAGTGAAAAAGCGTGTCATATTTGGTAGACACACGGGATTACGCCCCGGAGAACTGGCTTTTCTTGAATGGAGTGACGTTAATCTTAAGAGGGGTGTGGTTAAAATACAGAGTAAGCCTGAGTGGACGCCTAAGACTGGGGACGAACGAGTGGTGGAACTTAATAACACCGCTCTGGGTATTTTGAAGGAGTTGTATCCGAATAAAACAAGCAGGTGGGTATTTTCTGATACAGATAAGCCTGTACTGTCGATTAAGAAGTCCTTAGAGGCTGCATCACGCAGGGCTGGATTAAGCAAGAAGGTAACACCCAACATGACAAGGCACACCTTTGGGACTATGTCTTTGCATAGAGGAGCCGATTTAAAATCCATACAAACGCAAATGGGACATGGTGATATCAAAACAACAGGACGTTACCTGCATAACATCAAGGGTTCTGTAAAAAAGGCTGTTGAGGTGTTGGATGAGTAGGCGGGTGAGGGGTGTGACGGAGCCGATTTTATCATTATTTAAAAGTGAAAAAATACACTCAGATACCAAAACTGAGAAATGTCGGGAAAATATTTTGCGACAAAATCGCGGCACCCTGTTTCCGGCACTTGTGCTAAAAACCCGTAAGTGCTTGATTTTAAAGGTACGCCTGGAGGGACTCGAACCCCCAACCTACTGCTTAGAAGGCAGTTGCTCTATCCTGCTGAGCTACAGGCGCTCCACTCTAATAATAACATAAGACAGGCACTGCCAGCAAGTAAATATTTGCCGCTGCCAGAATTATTATCTCACTGTGCTGGCGGCCTGACTACTTTACTTTCTTATTTTTAATATATCATACTTATAACAGATATTATTTAATGGTAACTTAAGTTATTTGTTTTACTAAAATGTTAAACATATGAAAACACTAAGAGAATTAAGAGAACAAGCGGTTGCTGAGGTCGAAGCAAAGGCTATTACTCAAGCGCTTAAACTTTCAAAGGGCAATAAATCCATTGCATCAAAATTACTCAATGTTACCTATAAAACCCTGCTGACAAAAATTAAGCAGTACAACATCACCTGAATCAGATACGTGTTGCATACTTCAGTTCGTCAAATTTTATCCTGAACACGGTCCCTTTTGTCCTGTCCAGTGTGATTTTGCCATGGAGCTGAGACTCCGCTATACTTGTTACAAGCTGCAAGCCCAGCGACTCTGTCGTCCTGAAGTCAATATCCTCGTCAAGCCCTACCCCTGTGTCGCCAACTGTCAGCTCGTATTCATTGCCTTGAAGTTTTCTTAACCTTACGCTGATTTCCCCTTTATGGCTCTTTTTAAAGGCATATTTAAGTGAATTGGAGATTAGTTCGTTTATTATCAATCCACATGGGATTGCAGTGTCTATGCCCATAGATATCTCGTCAGTGTCAACATTAAATCTAATGTCTCTCTTGTTCACCCCATATGAACTGAAAAGACCAGAACACAGATTTTTTACATAATCTCCAAAATCTATGCGTGACAGGTCCTTAGAGTTATAGAGTTTCTCATGTATCAGGGCCATCGACCGAATCCGGTGTTCGCTGTCTTTGAACATTGCAGAGAGTTTATTATCTTTTACATATCTGGCCTGAAGCCTGAGAAGACTCGATATCACCTGCATGTTATTTTTTACCCTGTGGTGGATTTCCCGAAGCAGTACCTCTTTTTCTGTAAGTGAGGCCATCAATGCCTCGTTTAGTTTGATTATCTCTCTCTGCCGGTATATAGCCTCAGCACATGCTGCCAACATTTTTTTTAATATCTCAAACTTTACCGGCTTCACTATATACTTATCAACGCCTATATTTATGGCAGACATCAAAAACTCAATGTCGTTGTGTGATGTCGTAACAATGATAAACGCATCCGGGTTTACTTCCTTAATCGACTTTGACATTGCCAGACCATCCATCACCGGCATTCGTATATCAGTAATGACTATCTCCGGCTTGTACATGTTGTAGAGTTCCAGCCCTTCCATGCCGTCCGAAGCAAAAAAGACCTGACTTGCGTTCTTAGACAAAAACCGTGACAAGGCCTTCCTCGCCGCAGCATCATCCTCTACGTACAAGATAGTTAGTTTCTTGTGAACCTGCCCTCCGGGTGCTTCTATCATAGCCCTTTCGACGTTACTCCAAATTAATTTGTAAAAAAACCTGTAAAAAACCGTGCTGAATATGTTACCATAAGATATGTATAAAAACATATTGACTTCCGTATGTAATAAGATATTTAATATGAGGGTGATGTCTGATACGAGGATACTGAACACGAGGATATTTATAGCGTTGGCCTTATGTCTGACGTTGTGTGCGGCTTGCAGTAAGCAGGTCGTAAAACCAGCCTATGAAGGCCCGAAGGAGGCCTATGCTAAGGCCCTTCTGCTTATTGAAGAAAAGGAATACGATGCAGGGCGTGAACTCCTCATAGAGATTACAAACAGGGATGCAGGCACAGACTATGCCCCGCTTGCCCAGCTTAAGATTGCCGAGTCCTATATAAAGGCAGATGAAAACGAAGTAGCGCTTGAGGAATACCGCAGATTTCTCAAAAACTACCCGGACAACAAGTATTCCTCATATGCCAAGTATCAGATTGCCACTCTGGTATTTAATACTATCGAGGGCCCGGACAGGGGCTACAGGGCAGCCTATACCGCAATAAAAGAATTCCAGTCACTAAACGAGCAGTACCCAAGAAACCCCTACAAGGACATCGTCCCTCTGAGAATCGAAAAAAGCCGAAATATCCTTGCTGAACATGAGTTCTATGTAGGCGAATTTTACTACAAGAGAGACGCCTTTGCCGCTGCCATAAGAAGATTCAATGTCATACTTACCAAATTTCCAGAATACCCTGACATGGGTAAGCTCTACTACCACATGGGGCTTTCCTATAAAGGCCTGAAGGACTCTGCTAAGGCGCGGGAATTTCTTGATAAGGCCAAAGACAGTACCAGAGACACGACCCTTCTGAAAAAGATTGACAAGGAGTTGTCTAAACTCTAGGATTGAGATACTATCCGGTTTTTCTGAACCTTACAAAAAAGAAATGTGTCGTAGTAGGTGGTGGAAAGGTGGCGCAACGTAAGGTATTATCGCTTATAGAGGCTGGTGCGGCTGTCACAGTAATCAGCCCCGTGCTTACCCCCAAGCTCACCGCTCTAAAAAAACGCGGCTCTATCGAACACATCCCGCGTCACTACGAGGACGGCGACCTTAAAGGCGCATTTTTGACCATCTCTGCAGCAGGCGCTGCTGGGTTAAACGATAAGATTATCGCAGACGGCAGCCTTCTCAATGCAGCCGATGAGCCTGATAAGTGCGATTTTATCGTCCCCTCAACAGTAACACGCGGGCAGCTTACCATTGCCGTGTCAACCTCCGGCATCAGCCCTGCCCTATCAAGGACAATCGCAGCCCAGCTACGGGAGGATTTCGGCAGGGACTTCTCCTCGTACCTGTCTTTTCTAAAAAAATTCAGGACTAAGGCCATTGCATCTAATAAACCCGAAAAGGTCGGCCTGTTAAAAATGGCAGGAGACAGCGGCGCAATTGCTGCTGTAAGAGAGGGACGCCTGAAGGAGTTAAAGGCAGAGCTGTCAAAAAGGCTTGCTGAATTGTTGAGATGATGGAAAACACCCTTACACACATAGACGAATCAGGAAATGCCAGAATGGTAGATGTCACAGAAAAGGCATCAACACTAAGAGAGGCCGTTGCCGTGGGTTCAATAACAATGGCTCGGTCAACCTTATCACTCGTAAAAACAGGCGGTCTGCCAAAGGGTGATGTCCTCTCAACTGCCCGTATTGCCGGTATAATGGGGGCAAAGCAGACATCGAACCTTATCCCCATGTGCCACCCTATAGCAATTACGTCTGTGAAAATCGAGTTTACTGTCAACGACGAAAAAAACTCGATAGGGGTGACAGCTGCCGTAAAGACCGTAGGCCAAACAGGGGTGGAGATGGAGGCGCTTACTGCTGTTTCTACCACGTTATTAACCATTTATGACATGTGTAAGGCGGTTGACAAGGAAATGGAGATAACAGGCGTCATGTTGATAAAAAAAACAGGCGGTAAAAGCGGCACCTATGTAAGGCACTCATGACAAGGGTTAAAATTTGTGGTATAACTAATATAAAGGATGCCTTAGCTGCAGTTGAATTTGGCGCCGATGCGCTTGGTTTCGTGTTCTATGCTAAAAGTCCACGGCATGTAACCCCTGAGACAGCTGCCGGGATAATAGACTGCCTTCCTCCATTTATAACTACCGTAGGGGTGTTTGTTGATGAGACGGAGAAAGAAATAAACTGCATCAGGCAAAAAGCAGGTATTGATGTCGTTCAGCTCCACGGCACCGAACCGCCGGAGATGACCGTGCTTTGGTCAAAGGTTATAAAGGCATTTCGGATAAGGGATTTCACAGACCTTGAGCCGCTGTCAAAGTTCAATTGTTCGGCATTCCTTCTGGACGCTTATTCAGAGGATTCATTTGGCGGTACTGGCAAACTCTTCAACTGGGAAATTGCGCTTGAGGCGCGGCAGTTCGGCAATATAATACTCTCCGGGGGACTAAACCCCGACAATATTGAGGCCGCAATCAGGAAAGTTTCTCCCTTCGCAGTTGACGTCAGCTCTGGCGTTGAGGCCGCTAAAGGAAAAAAAGATCACGCCAAACTTAGACAATTTATCGAAAGGGCAAAAAAAACATATTAAATGGCTTGCTTTAATTATCATTAATATTGTAGCATACATGTGAGAGAGTTCAAGTGAAAATCAAGCGTATTTCATTCATAGAGGCTAAGTCGCCGGGAAACCATATATTCAGTAAGTTTCCGATACCCAGAGTTGGGACAATACTGCTTTCAACGATACTACGAGACAGAGGGTACGAGGTTAAGGCGTTTATTGAGGATGTGGGCCGCCCTGACTGGGCATTTGTTGAAAGCTCAGACATAGTGTGTATCTCAACATTGACTTCAACTGCACCGAGGGCTTACAAGATTGCTGAGAGGGTCAAGGCCAGGGGAATACCGGTATTAATGGGCGGGGCACACACCACGTTTATGCCGGAGGAGGCGCTGGTTTATGCCGACTATGTCCTGCGCGGTGAGGCAGATGATTCTATCACGGAGTTATTCGATTACATTGAGCATGGAAAACCTTCGATAAACAACATAAGCGGGCTTTCGTATAAGGATACTGCTGGTAATTTTCAGCACAATCCTGACAGCAGCCGAATCAAGGACCTTGACTCGCTGCCAATACCAGATGTTAAGCTGGTGCAGGAGTGGGACCGTATGAGGATTTATCCTATCTCCACATCAAGGGGATGTCCGTTTGACTGCAAATTCTGTTCTGTTATCAGGGTTTTTGGTCGGCAATACCGGTTTAACTCAGTAGAGCATTCACTCAGGGAAATAAAACACGCCTGCACTAATAACAAGACCAACATATTTTTTGTCGATGACAACTTCTCGGCAAATAAAAAACATACAAAGGAGCTGCTCAAGGCCGTTATAGCGGAAGGTATTAAGCCGTTTTGGTCTGCACAGGTGCGTACTGATGTAGCAAAGGACGAGGAACTCCTTCGCCTGTTTGCCGACTCAGGCTGTCACATGCTCTATATCGGTTTTGAATCCATCAATCCCGTCACTCTGGAAAGCTATAACAAGGGGCAAAGTCTGGATGAAATCGTCAGATGTATAAAGACCGTTCAGGCACACGGCATTCAGATTCATGGGATGTTCGTCCTGGGCGCTGACACAGACGATGTTGATACAATCAGAAAGACGGCTGACTTTGCAATAAACCTTGGCATAGACACCGTTCAGTTTATGATACTGACACCACTGCCTGGAACACCGTTTTTCTTTGAGATGCAGCACTCGGGCAGGCTCCTGCATACTGACTGGAGCAAGTACGACGCCCATCATGTCAACTTCAAGCCTACACTTATGAAACCGCAGACACTGCACATTGAGACATTCAAGGCAATGGGGCGGTTTTACTCGTGGAAGTACATTGCCAAGCATGTGGCAAAGCTCGATTTCTTTCACGTTGCAGTCGGTTTTTACGGTAAACAGGCTGTAAAGCAGGCACTTGATGAGGCAAAGGACTACTTTGCATCCCTTAGCAGCGTCTTAGACTGCCCTGAAGCACACGCAACAATCTAACACAATGGCTAAACAATGGCCACACCAAGTTGGACTAACCGCAGCTGGGCTCCACATAATCAGTGACAGCCCGCTAAATACATGAGAACTAATTACATGACCACATCATTCTGCATGAACACAGCGTAGACCAAGACATGCAACCGCTATTACTCCGCCTGTAATGCCGCGCTATGCCCCTACCCTGCTGTTCAGTTCTGTTTAAACGCCCGCTTTGTTCAGTGGCCTGCTTCTTTTTCTATGTAGCCTTTTTCTTATATGGTCTTTTCACTTTAGGCTCATCATCGCTGTCGCCTGAAGCTTTTATTTTCTTTTCGGCTTTTTCACCAGTGGTCTTTTTGGCCGCAGATGCAACGTGTTTTTTTGCCTCTGTTGCAATGTATTTTTTCATTTCTGTCTCATATGGCTTTACTACTTCCGGCTTTTCTGCATCGATAGGCTCTGTCGGCTTTTCGGCTTCAGCAGCCGACGCTGCTGGGCTTGCTATTTCAACAATGGGGTCAACCGTCGTTGGTTTTACCTCTACTACCGGTTCTTTATATGGAGCACTGTAAAGTCGTTTAGATGCCTCAAGCATATCGCCAATATGTTTCTGCGTCTCTTCAGATATGGCAATGCCGACCTTTTCGACTTCTTTCAACAGCCTCAACCAATCGGCATGTTCCCACATCCCCCTGGTTTCGTCAATAAATCTGGCAATTGCTTTTGGAATATCTGTAACAACCCTGAGCATATCATCTTTGTTCGTCTTGGTTATATATAATTTCTTGAGTGACTCCACTGTTGTGCCAAGGTTATGTATTATATCGCCGGACATTTCATAACCCATGCGCTGAACCTTAGACACAAGCCTCTCCCATTCCAAATGGTCCCACGCACCCTTCTGCACGTCCACAAATTTCCCTACCGTACTAATTAGATCGTCGAATTTCGCCATTTTTCGATTTCTCCTTATCGATTTTCAAAGATTCGATATATTAGCACTTACTGATTTACTTTGACAAGTACTTTTTTCGGGACTGGGGGCTGTATTACACCGCGACACGACAAGGGCAATCTCACTGCACTTTTAGCTCTGGCTGATGGTTTCCTGAGTTTCTGCTTACACGGGAATGACAAATAAAGAAATGTTCCTATTGGATAAAATCCTTAGTAAAATGATATAATACCCAAGTTATGATAATAATGAAAAATAAATTGTTTAAATATGCAATTTATTATATCTCTTTATATATCCTGTTTGGACTATTATTTATATACTCCAGATATGAGATATTTTGTTATGCTAAGGATAAATGTATGGATTTTATACCTTTCCTTAGATATTTGCATAGTGAATATATGTGTGAGAATTATATGTGCAGAAATTTTTATAATATACAGGAATATTATAATATATTCATTACTTTTGTTATCTTAGTATTCGTTATGTATCGTCTTATGCTATATGACAATAAATCTAACATAGATAAGACTATAACATTTCTTAACAGGTATGCGTTATTTATACTAACGATCTATATCGTATTAATGCTTGTATGGACATATTGTTATCTATTTATTAATCCGTTTAGGTACACGATAAGCCCCGGGGGCGATTCTACACTCTTTATACAGTGGTATTATAATTTGAGCCGCGGTATGCCTGAGTTATCTGCCTACTATAAAAATATGCATTTTACTGCTGACAATCCATATTATTACGTTTCTATTTTTGCTAATGGCCCCTATTTTTTACCAATGCTGATACTACCTCTGTTATATTTATTGCACCCATCTTCACCAATGCATATGTATGCAATTGTGATAGTAGTATTTACGATAGGAGCGCCGGGAATTTACCTTACAATCAGGATATTGAAAGGAAGCAAGGCAATGTCTCTTATTGGTGCAATGGGGTATTGCATATTGCCACAGATGGAACATACTGTTTTTCATTTTGGACAAACAGAAGCGATAAGTTACGCATTTATACCATATGTCTTTGCCAGTCTGTTTGCAAAAAAATGGAAATTATTTTATCTGTCAGTGTTTTTAATTTCACTTATAAGTATACCCTACACCTACGTAGCTATGATAATCGGGGTAACCGTTGCCGTTCTGTTTAAAGCGCCTCTTCAGGGGGGAATATCTTTCTTAATCAGTGTGTTAACAAATTTCTACAGCAGCTCGGTAATGAAGCAGTCTCTTTGCGGCATATCTTCTGACTATAATTCTTTTAGCATATTAAAAAAATCTGTCATTGACTATGTAGGTGGAGGAAATGCTTTTTACAAAATAGAACTATTAGATCAGGCTGTCTATATGTATATAACACTAATAACAATAGCTTTTTTACCGGTTTTTGGTATACGAAAGCAGGGGAAATGGAACTATCATATTATTGGGCTGATAATTATATCGTTTGGAGATGCGTTTATTAATACATTCCGCTTAACTGGATGGTATAGCCATCGAACTGCAGGCTGGGTAATACCTCTCTATTTGGCTGCTTTCATGGTTTGCACAGATAAATCTGAAGGTGAGTTATCAAACACTGTAAAGCCGCAGTTTTATCAAATTGCAAAAATGATATTATTTGCCAGCGTTATTTCTATGACACTTTGGACTACTCTCAGATACCCATGGGTTGGGTTGAATAGTTTTCTGAAAACAGGTATAAGCCATAAAATGAATGACAGCAGAAATGTTGCAACAGTATTAACACCACTCAATAACACTGTTGAAATAAGAAAGTATCTTGATGTGATAAATAGTATTGTTCCACAAAATGTTTCTGTCGCATATTTAGAGAATATTGGGTTAGCAAATTATTTAGTAAATAGAAAAGATGCATGGGAAATGGATTACGGATTTCCTGATGGCGTCGAATATTATGTTATATCTTATATCAATACAAACGCAAAACGCAAAGCACACGGAGTTAATGAAAAAATTGAGGAATTAAAACAAGGTAAAAATAGTGAGCTGCTCTTTAATCACCCGTATTTGGAAATATACAAAAACAAAAATCCAAAACCAATACCTCGCCTTGAAACTGCCTTACAGTGGGACATCCTGTTACATCCATGGAAAACATGTGACAAGTGATATAAGCCAACAGCGGCTGCTTACAGTGTGAATGGCTGAGTTAAAAGCAAAATAGTTGAAATGCGTTTGTCCTGGACAGCACGGCTATCAATTTACGCATGTTTTATTGTATATTACAGAGCTCACCATTTTTAGCTGGATTGTCAACTGGAAGCGGGCGGAGGTATCTAAATAATATGGATTTCTCAAATACATATATCACGATGTGCGAAAAGGCGCTGTTTCTGCAACAGGCGTGGGAGATAACCTATGCTGATTACTACTGTGACAGGAGTGCTACCTTTGCAACCAGAGACGGCAACGCCGGTATATCGATTGTCGATGACACGGTGTTGATAGACGTGCTGAATCAGGATTTTAAGAGATCAAAGGCGGTGTGGCTGCCGCGTCAGGACCAGCTTCAGGAACTGCTCAACATCACAGACCCGTTTGCAATAATTCACATGCTGAATGAGTTCACGGGCACTGTGGACAACGCAGCAAGGGAGCGGTGGCAGTCGATGGAGCAGCTTTTACTCTGTGCATATGCGCTTCACAAGCAAAAAAGGCACTGGACAGGAGACAACTGGATAGAGCGTTAATATAACATCAGGAGGGATTTAAATGCTTAAAATAAAGGGGGCAGGCGGGACATCAGGCGGGATAGGCAGTTTCTTTCTTGGCCTTTTAATGGTCATAGGAGGCGGTTATTTACTGTTGAATCATGTGATGGTCAGCTCAGGCAGCTGGTACATCTGGGGGCATTCAGCCTTTGGGATGACGTTAATCCCTCTGCTCTTTGGGATAGGAATATTGTTTTTCAATGGTCGCTCCATTGTCGGCTGGATATTAACGCTTGGCGGGGGTGCAATGATATTATTTGGCATAATCAGCCGCCTCGACATATACTTCCGCCCGACAAGCCTATTTAACACACTATTAATGCTCACAATGCTGGTTGGCGGCTTAGGTCTGGTCGCGCGCGCTCTCAGGGAACATTAGTAAGCAAGATATTCTGTGGTCTGAAAACTTCTTTTATCTTAAATACACCTGTCATGTATAATCACATAGGGGCAGCGCACTGGAAGTTCATATGTTTTCCCGACTTTATCGCTTGGAATGCACGGGGTGCGTGGCGAGGGTTAAAAACACTGGGGCGGGAGCGAATTTGCGGAATGTAGTGCCACCACGTAAATAACGCATAACTTTCTTGATTGCTTATGTTACACTACCAGCATGTTTATACGAACCAATCTGAGAAAAAACGGCAAGACCGCTGTGCAGATTGTAGAGAACTACAGACGGGCTGATAGTGTCACACAGAAAATTATAAGACACTTAGGGCAGGCAGCTACGATCTTGATGCGCTTAAAAGATTAG
>LNQR01000127.1 GCA_001541255.1 Candidatus Magnetominusculus xianensis | reverse complement strand
AATCTTGGTTTTGGACGATACCTTTAATCGTCTGTTACTACTGCCCTTGTGGTAAATCTCTATTACTCTTACCGGGGCTGACAAATCTCCTCATTTTGAGTCGCTCCCCAAAACTACCCTCATATCCTTTTGAACCCCAAAGACTCGGTCAGCTTCTGTCAAACTGTTGTCTTCTATCAACTCCCACACTGCGTTGTCACGAATCCGGCTTACAAAATTGCTCCCGGCTTTCCTTATCTCTTCAAATAAACTCATACCCCGCGTCCATTACATATAGTTTGTTCCCGGTCAGCTTGCTACGGAGTATGCTTTCGTGTTGCCGTCTGTTGCTTCTGCCCATACCGGCGCCTGACATCGAATTCAATAAGATATATTGATGATTGTAGCTTTAGCTCTGCTCTTCACTTCCGCTGGCAATTTCTACGCAATTTCTATACCGGACAGTATTGGGACACATCCCAATACTGTCCGATGGGATGTGTCCCTTTTATTCCCCTTTTGAGCTGACCCCTAAACGTGCGATTTTTTCCGAATTCTGTGTTCACCCCTAGTTAAAGCTAAAAACTTGAGTGTCACTGCCTGTGCAGTCATATAATTGTATTATCCCACCATTACTTGTACTCCAATCTCTAACATCCATACATTTATTACTTTGTTTACCCTTGATACTGTAGTATCCACTACTATTGACTGTTTGTGTCCAGAGCTGGTTTTGACCAGTACTGTCATTAAGATCACAGGTCCATTCTATTATCTCTGCATTATTACTGGTACTTGCATTTCTAACAGTCAGACACTTTTTGCTTTGTTTATTCTTGTAACTGTAGTAACCGCTGCTATTGACGGTGGCGGTAAAGAGTTCGCTATCGCTACCATCGCAGTCCCACTGTACTGTAGCTCCGAGAGTAGCTAAACCTCCAGCGCTTACATTTAGGCATTTACCGCTGTTCTTATTCTTGATTGAGAAATAAGTCGTGGTGTTAATCGTAAATTTCGGTGATACGGACTTATCCGAAGACATTGAAACGGTACATGAAGAACCATTTGTCGAATCACAGCCCGTCCAAGTTAAAAGTCTATAGCCTGAATTCGGTGTTGCCGTAACCGTTACGGATGTGCCAGAGGTATATGCGGCAGAACACGTATAATCACAACTTATTCCTGCCGGTGAACTTGTTACCCTGCCGCCTCCGGTAAAACTAACACTTAGGGTATAAGAATTGATGTTATCTTGGTAGGCATTAAAAACAGGGCCTTCATATGAATAGTAATTAGACAATTTGTTAATAACTTTATCTTTTTCACTCTCGCTTATCGTATAGAAATGACTTCCTACGTCTTTCCTGTAAAATCTGTATAGTGGTGAACCGCAAGATGTATCTGTTTCATAGGCATAATAAGCAGGGCCTTCATATGAATAGACATTAGACAACTCATTCATAACTTTATCTTTTTCACTCTGGTCTATCGTATAGAAATGACTTCCTACGTCTTTCCTGTAAAATCTGTATACTGGTGAAGTTCCTGCAACCTGCGTTGTAAAGGCATAATAAGCAGGGCCTTCATATGAATAGGAATTAGACAAATTGTTAATAACTTTATCTTTTTCACTCTGGCTTATCGTATAGAAATGACTTCCTATATCATTTCTGTAAAATCGATATACCGGAGATTTGGAAGCACTTGAACATGTTGTTCCTGCTTTTATTTGTGTTACTGCTGAGTCAACCTGTATTCTTGGTTTAATTAAACCATTGCGTGAGTCTTTTATTGAAACCCCGGTGTCTTTTAAGACATTAAGGATTCTAACAACTGATGCGGACGGTTTGATCTGTTTCAACACTGCCCATGCGCCAGCTACATGAGGCGCTGCCATAGAGGTACCAGACATTGTATCGTATGAGTTGTTAGGAATGGAGGAATATATAGAATCCCCAGGCGCCAATAAGGACAAGAAACTTGCGCTGTTAGAAGATGAGGCGACTGCATCATTACTTGTTGTCGAACCGACGCTGACAGCCGTAGAAATACATGCCGGAGCACCTATTCCATTGGTAGCGCCTGCGTTACCTGAAGAAATAACTGTAGCAATGCCAACAGAACGTAGATTGTCTATCTTAGACTTTCTCCCGTCACTATCACAATTAGTTGTGTATGCTTTATTAGTAGTGCTAATACTCATATTGACAGAAGCTATGGAATAGGTACTGCTTAAACTGTAAACCCTTTCCAAAGCTTTCATTTGGTCAGTATCGTATGAACGCAGGCAAGGAGGAGTTGTTCCCTCGCATGAGGTAGTGTCGTTAACTAGTGAGAACACCTGTATCGCTATAATGTTCGCCCCCTTGGCGACGCCTGATGATTCACCGGTGTTTAGTCCTGCTGCTGTCCCTGCCACATGCGTTCCATGATCGCAGTACCCGGTTGGACAATTACCCGCGTATGGCATCGCAGCGCCGCTTGATGTTGATTCAGCCACACCACCGGGGCATAGAGAACTGACGGATGTCGAATCGTTGCTCGAGTAGCAGGCCTCTGAGACAACCTTCCCTGAAAGCATAGGATGTTTCTTATCAACACCCGTATCAAGAATTGCAACAGCATGTCCAGAGCCATCATAACCCATTGACCATGCCGAAGGGGCGCCGACTTTAGTAATGTCCCAGTTAACTTGACCGGGAGCTGAGAGTTTGTCCTCCTGGACATAGACTACCTCTGGTATGGCAATCACGGTGTCAAGTGCGTGTCTGTCAACGGTCATAGCGATATCGGGGCTGTATTTGAATTTGTAATAAGAGATAACGTTGACTGAAGCCAGCTGGTCCATAACTTTGCCCTGAACCAGTGACACTTGTTTCAACTGTTCATCTGCTTCTGACTTAGACAACCAGCCTAATGGGTGAGACTGCACATCAACTTGTACAATAATTCTAACAGTACCGTATTTCTGAGCCATTAAAACCAGTTTGTTGTAAACATCAGGGTTCAATACCTTATTTATACGTTCGTTAAAAAGGTCCTGCGCTATGGCTTTAGGATAATTGATAGATAGGACAATTAACATAGCAATAGCTAAGAATTTCGAGATGGTTACTAATACATTAAATGACATGCTCATAAACTGTTTCATATTATCCTCCAAAAATTTGATCATCACCGCTATAAGGGCGGTAGCTATGTCCGACTAGTCCCGTTCCTGCCAATGCGACAAACCATAGACATCACCCGCTAGGTTACTCTATAATCTCGATACCACCCTCATTGCCGCAAATTATTTTGCAAGGCAATTTCTATGCCGGACAGTATTGGATGCGTCCCTATTATTCCTACTATTATTCCTCTAAAAACAGTTACGGCTTCGTAATGGCGTAATAAGTAGGGCCTTCATATTTGTATTGATTGGATAAGTTCTTGATAATCCAATCTTTCTCACTCATATCTATCGTCCAAAAATGAGTATCAGTGTCTATTTTATAAAATCTGTATACCGGTGAAGTGCCAGTAACATTTGTCGTATAGGCATAAAAAGTAGGCCCTTCATATTTGTATTGATTGGATAAGTTCTTGATAATCCAATCTTTCTCACTCACATCTATCGTCCAAAAATGACTATCAGTGTCTATTTTATAAAATCTGTATAACGGTGAAGCACCTGTGCAGGTTGTATAGGCGTAAAAAGTAGGGCCTTCATATTTGTATTGATTGGATAAGTTCTTGATAATCCAATCTTTCTCGCTCACATCTATCGTCCAAAAATGACTATCAGTGTCTATTTTATAAAATCTGTATAACGGTAAAGCACCTGTGCAGACTGCCGTAGATGACGTAAACGTTGCGGTTACTCCTTTACCTGATGTCATTGTAACAGTACAAGTAGAACCACTTGACGCATTGCAGCCTGACCAACTCGTAAAAGTAGAACCAGAATTGGCCGTTGCCGTTAACACTACTGATGTGCCTGACGTGTAGGACGCCGTGCCGACATTGCCGCTCCAGCTTAGAGTTCCGCTTGATGCTGCTACTGTGCCTGAACCAGTGCCAGATTTTGTTACGGTCAAGGCATAAGAGCCTGACGTGGTTCCTGAGACTACTATAGGACTATAAAAACTTGTGTGATTATTCACAGTTATACTATCTTCTGTTCCTCCTATGTTTACACGCGCCATTATATAATATGTGCCAGACGGGATACCGGAAGGAATGCTTGTAACATAGTTGCTAACGACATAATGAATAGCATTAAACGTTGTCCAATACCAGGTACCATTCCCAAGGGACTGGGGATAACACGTTGACGTGTCATCACGGGAAGTACATAAAAAAAACTGCAGATTAAGATTACTCACATTTGTAGCTGAGTTATTCTCGACAGTTACATTATAAAGCGTAATGGCTTCTCCAGAATTATAGGACGACTTGTTCGTGGTTGATGTTTTTAAACCATTATTTGCATAATAGGACTGAACTCCAACATCGGTCGGGTACTTGGCGTATGATCCATATAAACTATAAAGCGTAAATAGATCAATTGGGTGGAGATCTCCTTTTAAAAGTAGCTTGTTGTGCATACCATGCATTACTGTCGGCTCGTCGTAATTGTAACCTTCGTCCCCCAGCATAAGCCCTACTGTGTGTCCAAGTTCATGCATAAGTGAAGCAGTGTAATAATAGCCGCTAGAACCTAAAGAGCTGTTGAGATCAGTGTACCATGAGACATTTGGATTGAACATAACATCTGTCTCTGTTAACTTACAATCGCTGCCCCACCATATAAAAGTTGCTGCGCCAGCATTCCCCCATGCCGAACCATTCGACTTAGTGCTGGGGAACCCCCAATATTCACTTACGCCATTTTCACCCGCAGCACTGCCATCACTATCGGTATAACGATAAATATCTACATAATTATTATAAAAAGCCATGGCATTCACATCATACTTATAGAATTTGAAGGTGGTAGGAGTCATTTGAAAAACTACCGGTAGATTTCTTGCATACGACCAGTAATTAAACTTGCTGTTTAAGTAGGTAGCACCGCATGCTGACGACTGAACGCTCTCTTGAGTCCCCGATTTACCTGATAGTAAATACCTGAGAGACAAAGGAGCTTCCAAATATAAAGGGGCGTCTTTAGCCTTTAAAAATGAATCGTTGTCGTTATGTGTGGTAACATCTGACAGCATTTTTTTGGCTAAATTCCTTATAAAGCCGGAGAATTCACTCACAGTGTACGGTGGTCTGCTGTATGTATCTTTATTTTCGATAAAATCAGAATGCTGCGCCTTGTTAATTCCATCAGTTTGTGAAGGTAACGGCAATTCAGTAAACCTAAACCGGTCTGAAGAGGATAGAGCACCTTTATCTGGCACAAGATTGCCATTTTGTATACCAACGAGTCTTTTACTTAAAGATATTATGCCACCGGATATATCCATAATTGCATTATTACTTCGTGTTAATATATATTCCTGACCACTGGCCATATCCTTTTTGACTAAAAATATCCCAAATTCATGGCCTGTTATTGGATTTAAATATAATTTCCCGTCGTCGTACATAAAAATTAAATACCGCTGTCCTTCTATAAATTTAGGAGCACCGCTAACCCACAAGGAGAGTCCATTAAAAGTACCACCAACATAGGCTATTGCTATTTGAGGTAAACTCTGTTGACCTGAATTGGATTTTGCGTGTATTACCTCAATATCTTTGAAATGAGCCGTAGTGTAAATCAGCGCTTTCGATTCACTTGTATGCGATAACTCTTCATACATTGTTCCGATGAAAATAAGGTCAGCTCTCTGAACATTCTCTTCGATTGTTTCGGCAAAAACATAGTCAGACAAGACAAAACTACACATTACTGTAATTATTATGCACAACAGCACTGCCTTTACATTAAACCCTTTGTATAACGATGTTGACAGTATCCTCTTCATTATGAATCCCTCCACTTTAATTTTGATCATTATTCGCCATATGCGAACCATTTATATAACTTGATAGCTAAAGATTATCACAGCAGCCCATCACCTCAAGCAGTGCAGTTGCAGTCAATAACACTGACCGCTATGTTTATTTCTCTATCACATAATATATGCTCATTGTATATGATGTGGTGTTACATATCTGTTACAGATTAAAAATATTTTCAAAATATTTTTATTTTTTTATCGGAATATAGGGACACATCCAATACTGTGCGGTACAGGAATTGCTTAACAATTTACGGTAGAGGTTGAGAGCAGTCCTAAAGCTACAATTATCAGCA
>LNQR01000126.1 GCA_001541255.1 Candidatus Magnetominusculus xianensis | reverse complement strand
AAGAAAGGGGGGTGCTATTATGACACAGTCTGGAAAGCAGGAATCCAGGAGAGGGATTAGCGGGTGTAAGTTTCTAATGCGATTGCCCTGGTGTCCATCCCTGCAAATAACCCAATACTTATGTTAGCATATACTGTGAGGCTGTTTTTATAAATAATGAAAACTATCATATTACTAATATTATCAAATGCGTTTATGACTATTGCGTGGTTCTGGCATTTAAAGTACAAGGAATTATCGCTGTTTACGGTCATTCTTATAAGCTGGTCTGTCGCGTTTGTTGAGTACTGTTGTCAGGTTCCTGCCATACGTTGGGGCCACGAGAGCTTCACTGCTGCACAGATGAAGACCATGCAGGTGGTGTTTTCGCTTATCCTTTTCAGCATCTTTTCTATCTTTTACCTGAAAGAGGGACTAAAGTGGAACTATATTGTAGGGTTTTTGATGCTTTCTGGGGCGGTATTTGTTATCTTCAAAAAGTGGTAGCGCCATAATACAGGCAGCAGCGCCGCTGGCAGATAATAACCTATCTCCGTAGGATAGCTGTAGCGCACAACTGCCGTTGTCACCGCTGAGGTAACAAGTGCTGAAAACAGAGGGACTGCTGAGAGTGCCGCAATAATAAATGCCTCTGTGTCTCTGAACTTTCGCCTGAATAACACAAATGTCACATATGCAAACACTACAAAATACACACCCACCCATAAGATATTCCTGAAAATCAGCCTGTGATACCTCTGGTACAGAATGCTTGCCCTCATCAGCGGGGTCTTCACCTCTTTGACATATATAACTGTGGTTGCGTTATCGCTGCCAACAGTGTAGGACAAAAATGCGTTTTCCATCTTAGGTGGAAATGGTGACAGGTACTCGTTTAACGTCCATGAGATGATTGCCTTGTCACCAAGGGGCTGTGTATCGTTTGAAGCCCGAATAGTGTTGTGATATGCAATAAGCGAGTACGATATGTAGCGGACGATTGTCTGGTAGATATCCTTATCTCCTTCAATGTCAGCCTCTTCACGCCGTATGTTTGTCAAAAACCCACCAAGCATCACACCAACAAACTTCAGGTATATCAGCGGGTGATTTCTTATCTGGGTCATTGCAATATCGTTGAAGACCGGGTACAAACCCATCATCGGCGTTGCAGGGTCAGCTTTAGGCGGTTTAACCGTCTTGAGAAACTCAAACGTGATGGCAAGGTTATACGAATATGTCATCTCAAAGGCATCGTAGAGCGCTTTAATATCCCATGAGTCCATTACAGTCCGCCTGTCCACCTCTGAGACCCTTTTGTTTACACTCTCGACGATTGCTTTATTGACATCGTCCGGGAATTTTTTGTTGGGCTCCATAAAGGGTATTGTCAGGCTGAATAGATTGTGCGGTCCAAATGGAGATACTGTAAATGAACCAATCGTAAAACGGTTATATCCGGCTAGTGCAATCAGCATCACTGCACATGGGACTATTAACGCGGCTAACATCCTCTTAGGACAGCGGTTTATAATCAGATATGCCGCCGCTGCTGCCGCTATTAATAATATAAATATCCCCGCTGGTCTTATCCATATCATATAACCCATTAGTAATGACACTACCGCCCACGACAATGCCCTCCTGCCGTGGACTGCCAGTATTAAAAAGCCGTAAAACAGCACTAAGCAGCTCACATAAAGGCTCTCTGTCATATAGTTTGACTCATACCAGAGAAAGGTTACACTGGTTGAGTATCCAGCCAGTGCAATGGCAGCATAAAGTGCCGCTTCAGGGTATGTTTTATTTATAACATAGAGCAAAAATAACAGAGAAGAAATGCTGATAACGCCCTGCGTCAAGGCTATCATTAAATTTGTAGGGTTTGTAAACAGCTTAAATAACATGACAATAAACAGCGGGTAGCCCGGTGTGCGGTGGTCAAACAGCGGCAGTTCACCGTGTAACATCATGTAGGCAGGCTTGGCATATGTCCAACTGTCCGGCGTAAGCGTTACAAGCGGGTGATAGAGATAAAAAGGCAGCCGAGTCAGTAAAAAAGGGCAGATGACAATCAGAAAGGCAATCTCGCCCCTGTATCTGTCAAGATGCCCTGTAAATGGCAGGTTACTCAGTTTTGTATTAATTTTATTAAGCAAGCCGTCAACTCAGGGATGATAAATATCGCGTCGGATTTTCTGTTACACACCTCATTATTTTATCCTCGTCAGAGCCAAGCTGTATCAGGCGCCTGGCTGATTCCATTAAGGTTGCTGCGCCGCCTTGCAGGGTATTGTTTATGTCGGTAATCCCAGCGCTGGAAGTTGGCATAGTCCCCGTTTCCTTAACTGAATCTGAGACGATGATTATCTTATCCAGCGGCTTGGCGGCAAATATAAGCTCAATAGCGCTGGGGTGGAGATGGTAGGGGTCTGCTATCACCTCTATATAAATTGCCTTGTTTGTAAGGCCGAAGCCGACAAGTCCAGGCTCCCTGTGGTGAAACGGGGCTGTGGCGTTAAACAAGTGGGTAATACCGCGCGCCCCGGCGCTAAACCCGGCCAGGGCCTCTGCATATGTTGCGCCTGAGTGCCCCATACTGACAATTATCCCCAACTTCGTAATCAGCCGAATCAGCTCAACCGCGCCGTCAAGCTCAGGGGCTATAGTGATTATTTTTATTATATCGCTGAAGCCTTCGATGAGTTCATTCAGGGCGCGCTCTGTGGGTTTAATAAACGCAGTGCGCTTCAGGGCGCCGCACCTCTGAGGGTTCAGAAACGGCCCCTCCAGATGTAGCCCAAGAATCACCGCCTGAGCAGTTAACCTTGAATGGCGCTGAAGTTCCATCGCCTCTTTTATTGCCGACATGTGAAGGCGCATCGTCTGTATATCATCTGTGTAGACAGTTGGCACAATCCCATCAACGCCACAAGCCATCTGTATTTCGGCTATTTTCAGTATATCGGCAGCGGAGGCCGTCCTCGTATCAAGCCCCCCGACACCGTGTGTGTGAATATCAATTATTGGTGATTTCATTTTTGTTTTCAGGCATCCCCCTGCCCCCGGCCATACAGTCCCTTGTAAAGCAAAATCCCTGAAACCAGGCCCGCCACAGCGTACAATATCCCACCGGTAAATCTTTGCAGCAGCAGCATCCCCACACTCAGCGTAAGGGCATAGACAAATACGGTGCCTGTGAGCCATTCCCATATTGGTGAGCGGTAGGTCAGTTTCCTTATGCTTGCTGCTGGCAGTTTGTCCTCAATAGCCCTCCAGCCTATGCCTCCAGCGTAGACGCGTTTATAGAATTCGATAAGTTTCCCCTCGTCAGACGGCCTCGTAAGCAGCGTAACCACGACCCACGCCACGGTTGAGATTGATATTATGAGAAACAATTTTTCGTAATACGGCATCTGCGGCAAATAGATAAATATGACCGCTGAGACAACCGTCGAGGCCAGCATTGCAGAGATTTCACTCCATGGATTAACGCGCCACCAGTACCATCTCATCAGGAACACCAGCCCCGTGCCGCTTCCAAAGGCTACGAGAAACTTAAATGTCCCCACTATGGACTCAGAAAAATACGTAACAACAGCCGTCAGCAGACTAAGGCCAAGCATAGAGAAGCGTGTTGCCGTCAAATAGTGCTTTTCTGTGGCCTTCGGGGCGATAAATCGCATATAGAAGTCTTTCATAAAATATGCCGATGATAGATTCAGATATGTAGCAATAGACGACATAAACGCGGCGAAAAAGGATGCAAACATCAACCCCCGCAGCCCGTTTGGAAGCAGCTCCACGGCCATAAGCGGATATACTGCCTCATTGTCTTTGGCGGTTGGATAAAGGATTAATGACGCCAGCGCTGCCAGTATCCAGGGCCATGACCTCAGGGCATAGTTAGCAACATTGAAAAAAAGTGTTGCCCCAATAGCATCCCTTTCGCTCTTACACGAGGCCATTCGCTGCACTACCACGCCGCCGCCGTCTGAGGAGTACTTTGCCCACCAGCTTAACCCTATGTAAGCGGCAAAGGTCAGCACTGGTACCGCTAACAGGCCGCCCTCAAACGATGGAAAGAAATCCAGATATTGATTCCCACCGCCAATGGCCGCGACCTTAGTGGTAAGGGCGCTAAGACCACCGACCTTATTTACAGATATGACGGCAAGTATTATAGAGCCGGTCATAGCCAGAATGAACTGAAAGAAGTCCGTTATTATAACGCCCCAGTAGCCTGCAAACAGGGAATAGATAATTGTCACACCGCTTGAGATGAATATTGCCGTCCATTTATCCCACCCCAGCCCGATGTCTAGTATTTTTACCATGGCAAGGATTATCTGTGCCTTTATTATAGTATGCAGGAACATGGAAAAATATATCGCCTTAAATCCCCTTAAAAACGACGCGGACTTACCTGAGTAGCGCATCTCTGTCAGTTCAACGTCGGTCATTACACCGGCCCGTTTCCAGAGCTTTGCAAACACGGTAACAGAGAGCATCCCTGTCATTAAAAAACACCACCACTGCCAATTCTCATATACGCCGTTTGAGCGTATCAGTGCAGTGATATACAGAGGTGTGTCAGAGGAAAACGTAGTGGCAACCATCGACGTACCGGCAAGCCACCACGGCAGCCGCCTGCCGGAGAGAAAAAACTCCTCAGTAGAGCTTGATGCCTTCTTCGTGTAGTACAGCCCTAGTATCAGCGATATTACAAAGTAAGCTAAAATAATTGCTAAATCTGTATGCGACAAGTGCATAGGGATATAATAACAACAATTGGATAACTAAAGTCTATGCCCTGCCAAATAGTCAAAGGCAGGCTGCCAGAACAGTTTAGTTAACAGGCCCTCACGCCAAGTTTTTAAGTTCATCGATTGTAATGCCTGCCTTTTTAATGATGTTGCTGAGAGTTCCTTTTTTGATTTCTTTATGAAACGGGACAACTACAGAAATGTTTTTTTCCAGATTATGCATAAAGATATGGCTTCCCCTGTAGTGGTCAACAACAAACCCTATACGCCTCAATGCTTTGACAACATCTTTTCCGGAGAATGTTTTGCTCAAAGCGCCATTTCCACTTCTTTCAGAATGACGTCAGGTCTTGATTTTATCTGATTTAGTTTTTCAAGTCCTTCTATGTAAGCATGTATGGCTTCTTTGGCATTTTCAATGGCCTCCTCTTCAGTATCACCTTGTGTAAAACAACCGTCCAAAGCAGGGACTGACACGTTAAAACCACCTTCATCTGCTGGCTCAAGGATTAAATTGAATTTCATAGCAGAAATCTCCTTTTCATTTATAGCATTTGTTGAACGTCTCTATGTCTTGAAATTGACCGCTCATGATTAGAGTATATCAATTGGTGAGATACTTTGCAAGCGCCATAGTCAATACAACATAATATGATATCCAATCAATGTTGGCTGCCAACTCAGTTAATGCTCAATGCGTTTGCCACAGGCCTGAGACTATCACTGACAAACAGATATATGCTACAATGGTTCTCCCGATGGCATTATGTCTTAGGGGGTGGTATTATTTATAATATTTGGATATATCATCTGAAAAAAAAACTCATCCTCACGCTGATTATCATAGTGCTGGCGCTTTTGTGTGCGGCTTATCTGGTGTTTTTCTCAGGCGGCGGCGCGCAGCAGTCGTATCAGCAAGTTAGAGATTCGTACAAGGCATCAGAGGCCGTCCTCCTTGACAGAAACATGGAGGTAATCCACGAACTCAGGATTGACACAAAGGGACGGCGCCTCGCCTGGCAGCCGTTAAAAGACATATCACCCGCCGTCGTACAGGCAATAATACACACAGAGGACAAAAGATTTTACGCCCACCACGGCGTGGACTGGCGCGCCATTGCCTCAATCAGCCTAAAGAAACTTACATCGGGTACGAGGCGCGGCGGCAGCACAATCACCATGCAGCTTGCCTCAATTTTTAACGATGGGGGTTTTAAGCCAAAAAAGGGGAGGCGCTCATTCCTCCAGAAGATAAGCCAGATTAAGGCCGCCCTTGCGCTTGAGCGGCAATGGACAAAGGACGAAATCCTTGAGGGCTATCTGAATCTGGTATCATACAGGGGGGAACTCAGTGGCATTGGGGCGGCGGCAAGGGGGCTTTTTGATAAAGACCCTTCGGGGCTTACGCAGTCTCAGGCCCTGCTTCTGGCCGCTCTTGTAGGTGCACCAAATGCCGCATATCAGGCGGCCGGGGAACGTGCCTGCAAGCTGGCTCAGGGCCTGCAATGGAATGACTCATGCGGGCAAATTAAGATACTTGCATATAACACACTCTCTGTCCCCTATCAAATCAGGCCGCGCACGGCCTTTGCCCCTCATGCGGCTCGTCTTCTAATAAAAAATGGCAAGCAGGAGGCAGTCTCAACATTAGACGGTGAACTTCAGCGCCTTGTACTTGACAGGCTTGACAGACACCTGATTGCCCTTAAGGAAAACAATGTCTCAGACGGCGCAGTCCTCGTTGCAGAGAATAAGACAGGCGAGATACTTGCTTACGTCGGTAATGGCGGCGGGGCATACTCAAGCGCTGTCAAAGTTGACGGCATACGGTCGGAACGTCAGGCAGGGTCAACGCTGAAGCCGTTTCTTTATGAACTGGCGCTGGAGCGCGGTTTTTTGACCGCAGCGTCGATTTTGGATGACTCACCGCTGAGGATTCAAACGACTTCAGGGCTTTTCATCCCGCAAAACTATGGCAAGGATTTTAAGGGGCAGGTAAGCGCGCGGACGGCGCTGTCCTCATCACTAAACGTACCGGCGGTCAGGGTGTTGGAGATTGCCGGGCTTGAGGCCTTTACAGTACAGCTCAAGGTGCTGGGCTTTAAGGGGCTAAGGGAAGACGCAGAGTTCTACGGCTATTCAATAGCCCTGGGTTCTTTAGACATCACCCTGTTTGAGCTGGTAAACGCCTATCGCACGCTTGCCAATGGCGGCATGATGGGGGATTTGACCCTGACTCCACAGCCTGGTCCCCCAGTCACAAAGCAGATACTTGATGCCAGGGCTGTTTATATTATATCGAACATACTGTCTGACAGGGGGGCAAGGAGCCTGACCTTCGGCTTTGACAATCCCCTTGCGACACGATTCTGGACGGCAGTTAAGACCGGCACAAGCAAGGACATGCGCGACAACTGGTGCGTGGGATACTCTGAGCGCTATACGGTTGGCGTGTGGGTTGGAAACTTCTCAGGTGAGCCAATGAAAGACGTAAGCGGCATAACCGGCGCAGCCCCGCTGTGGACAGAAATAATGAACTATCTTCACAGCGCAGCCCCGTCAAATGCACCCGCTCAACCCTCTGGCGTTATGTCCGGAAGCATCGCTTTTGAAGACGATGTTGAGCCTGACCGCAGCGAACTATTCATAGCAGGCACTGAACCCGTAAAGACCCAAATCAGACTCAACAAGGAGTATGAGACCCCGCGTATAACCTATCCGCCATCTGAGACAATAATAAGCCTTGACCCAGACATCGGCGAGGCTAATCAGATGGTAGTGTTTCAGTACACACCGCAACATGAAAGACTCACATGGACGTTAAACGGTGAAAAACTTGGCACACAGGGAACTCCGCAGTTGTGGAAACCCAAAAAGGGTAGTTATAGGCTTTCAATTGTGAATAATGAAGGGAAAAACCTTGATACTGTATCATTTCAGGTGCGCTGATGCGGTCAATTTCTTTATTTAGATGCCCACTATATGATAGATTAATATATGCTTGGTTTATTTTATCTGAAAGGGTTGGGTAAAAGGGGGTGAGCAATATCAGCAGGACAACTTTAGAGAAACTCAAAGGCATGTGCAGTCCAGCTAAGTTGTTGGCTGAGTTGTATATCGTCATCGTTGAATCAATAAAATCGTTTATAAAAAACAACAACATGATCTCCTCGGCTGCTTTAGCCTATTACGGGATTTTTGCCTCTATCCCTATGTTGATTCTTGCCGCTTTATTCTTAGTAAACTATTTCACCTCTTCTATGGGAGCTGTTGCCGGACTAAAGAAGATTACCTCTATCGTGCTGCCCGACCAGCAGGATGTAATATTGAAAGAAGCCTTTACGCTCTCGAGCCTGAATGGAAGCTGGGGCATTGTTGGTATTGTCGCCTGTGTCTGGTCAATTACGCCCCTTATGTCCACACTGAGGATTATCTTTGCTAATATCTTCAGAGAAGAGAACCGGAGGCCGTTCTTTGTAGAGCTTGCCATTGACGTTGTAGTAGTATTCTTATTCCTCCTGATTCTCATCTCACTCGTAATAGGCGAGATTGTTTACTCACATGTGACATCTGTTATTGTTAACTATATCCCGTTCGTTTACCAATTAATCGTCTTAAGTACGAACCTGCTCATATCGATAGCTGCCCTTACCGCCTTTTTTTACGTGTTAATACCTGTACGAACCAGTTTTTGGAATATCTTAGCCGGTGTGATGCTTACGTCTGTTCTGTGGGCTGTAGTGAAGCCCTCATTTGCCTATTTTATCGTCATCAATCCCCATTTTGGATTTGCCTTTGGCTCTCTTAAGACAATCTTATTAATAATATTATGGGTTTATATGTCTTTCTTCATCCTCCTGATAGGGGTAGAGTTTACAGCACATATGCACAGAAGGGGCATTGTTTCGCTGAAATACTTGATTGAAATTCACGGCGGTAAAATACACAATGTCCTGTTATATAAATATGCCAGTGTATATAACGCCTCAGATGTGGTATTCCAGCAAGGAGACGCAGGCAGCGAAATGTACTATATCCTCGGCGGGGCAGTTCAAATCACTGAAGGCGATACTGTTATATATGAACTAAACGAGGGGCAGATATTTGGAGAAGCCGGTATGCTGCTAAACTCTAGCAGGACTGAAACCGCGACGGTCATAACGGACAATACCTTCCTCCTCCCTATTAATGAAGCGGCCTTCGGGGTGCTTTCACAGTATGACCCGCAGCTTGTTGTGCTGCTGTTTAAAGAGATGGCGAAAAAACTTGGACTCCAACATTATCATAAATAAAATCGTTGCTATATTGACAATAACTATGCTATATTAACCAGGTGAAGATGTAATGGGGTGGTAGTTCAGCTGGTTAGAACGCCGGCCTGTCACGCCGGAGGTCGCGGGTTCGAGCCCCGTCCACCCCGCCATTTTCTTCCCACATCCTTTCCAATGTCGCAAACTCGTCATCTTTGCCCACCAGCTCCCTATTGAGACACTGACGGCATGAGATGGCTGAAGGAAATAGCCTATAACCGGCTGCATGGTACGACACGTCAGAAGGTAAGGGACAGGTGGGAGGAAATGTTTGGTGACCAAGTGATTGCAACGGCCATCCTTGATCGCCTGCTCCATCACTGCAGGGTCGTCAACATCAAGGACAACAGTTTTGGATGGCCATTGAAACACGCGGCTATCGGTGTGATTTCGGGGGCATGATGGGTTATTTAACTACTAAAATTTAATAATAGCAAATGTAGCGGCTAACTGCCCTATCCAGAAGAGGAACATCCATTTGATGTTCTCAGCCTTCGTGTTGGCAGTCTCAGCACGCAACTTCTCTATTTCAATCTATAGTTTGCCTGATTCCTCTGTGATTCGTTCGTTGACTTCTGAGATGCGTTCGTTGATTTTGCCTGTCTCAACTCGTATCTCAAGCCGGTCCGTCGTCTGTTAGGCTCTTTTTCCACTTGTAGTGCAGATTTTCATGAATCCCAAGATTTCGTGAAACCTCAGATGCTTTCCTGCCTCACTCTTTCTATAAGTCGTACTGCTTCAGACTTAAACTCTTCATCTTATCTTCGTCTTTCCATCTCCTACCTCCGTTTC
>LNQR01000125.1 GCA_001541255.1 Candidatus Magnetominusculus xianensis | reverse complement strand
CCGACTTGCACTTTGGACAGTTCATGCTTTTATCCTCCTTTTTATCTTTCTGAGGTTTATTATAACATGTATCTATCTTTTAGTGATACTATCATTATGTTTACAGCAGTTCTCGGTGAAGGCAAAAGAGACACTGGTTATATGATAGTGTATTTAAGTTACGACGATTGGGAATTGTTTTTACACTAAACAATGTCTTCAATTTATTACTTCTTGGTCTATCTTCAAGGCGCTGCTGAAATTCCAAAAGCGATGAGTCCTGAAAATACATCATAGCAAATCCAGATATACATACGTCATGCGCTCTACTTTCCCTATTTCACGATAATCCTCTGTATCGCCTATGCGCTTTCTCATTGTATTGCACAGCGCCTCGAAAGATAAATGTTTCGCATACTTATTTCTAAGCATACATCATTAAAAAAAATAGACTGTATTTATTCAATCTGCGCGAAAAATATTTCTTACTCCCTCTCTTTTTACCCTTACTCCCTTGCTTTTTTACTTCACCGAGAATTGCTGGCAATTTAATAAAACCAAGTATATCTAACCCCAGGAAGAATCCCAGTGAAGAATCAAATCCTTTTAAAAGCTATTATATATTTACGGGGCTATTATGTAATATAAGTCACACATGAGATGTTTTTTTCACTTGACAATTATTGTGGAAATTATGTAACCTGTTGTACATTGTGAGGGTAACTGCTGCACATATAAGTCTTCGGAGAAAGGCTGTTGCAGCGCTTCAAGCTCAAAATTTTCTTAAAAGGTGGTGATTATCCAAGAGTGAGGGTTGTAGTGCGTAAATCACAGAATATTCGGAGGAGGATAATGAAAAGTTCATCAAGTAATCGTATTAGTTTAAGTTTTATAGCGCTGTTAGTGGGGGTAAGTTTGTTGCTGGCAGGGTTTTGGGCAGACACAAACGCAGCAGACAAGCCGGTAAAAGGCGCTGATGGGAAGGGTGTTGACGGAAAGAAGGTTTACGAAAGCCGCTGCGTCATCTGTCACGGTGCCAAAGGCGACGGTAAGGGTCTTGTTGATGTAGTCCACAGGAATGAAAAAAAGGGTATGGTCTGGAGCGTATTTCCGAGGGATTTCACCTCCGGCACGTTCAAGTTTCGCTCGACCCCAACAGGCTGTTTACCCACAGACGCAGACCTTGCGAGGGTCATTGCGGGCGGCATACCGCGGGCATATATGCCGTCATCCAGCGATCTTTCAGATGAGAGCGTGAAGGCCGTAATAAAGTATATCAAGACATTTTCCAAGAGATGGACAGAAGAGGAGGCATGTAAGCCTATTCCTATTAAAAAGGCCTCATTTGTGGGTACTGCCGAGTCAGTCAAGAAAGGCGAAGTGTTGTATGACAAGATGAAGTGTTGGGAATGCCACGGCAAGGAAGGCAGGGGCGACGGCTCTAAGAGTGATTCCTTGAAGGATGACTGGGGCGATAAGGTTCTGCCCTTCGATTTCACTTCCGGGGCGACAAAGATGGGTTTTGCTCCCGAAAATGTCTATGCCGCTTATACGACTGGATTAGACGGAACAGGAATGCCGTCATTTCAGGATTCGTTGAGTGAGGAAGACAGATGGAACCTTGTTTCATACACATTAAAACTCATGGGAAGGCTTCAGTAGCAGCCAGGGAGGTTATATGTCTTTAGATAGAAGGAAATTCTTAAAATATTTAGGTATGGCAGGGGCTGCCGCCGGGACAAGTCTGCTTGTCTCAGAGGGCATGAAAACTAAGGAAAAAGGGGTAGGCCCGACAGTGGCAGAGGCGCAGACCGCTCCGCAGAAACACAGCGCTGACGTGAAGCCCGGTGAGCTGGACTCATACTACGGCTTCTGGAGCGGTGGACACTCAGGAGAGGTTAGAATCTTAGGCCTTCCCTCAATGAGAGACCTTAAGCGTATCTCCGTATTTAACATGGATGTGGGCACCGGTTATGGTATTACAAACGAGAGTAAGGCCATGCTTAAGGGTAAGTTCTGCGGCGACACGCACCATGTACATGGCTCCTATAATAACGGCGTTTACGATGGAAAATATCTCTTCGTCAACGATAAACTCAACAACAGAGTAGCACGCATACGCTGTGACTACATGGAAGTCGATAAAATCCTCGATGTGCCGAACATACAAGGTATGCACGGCCTTTTTACCCAGAGGGCTCCAAAGACTGAATGGCTGGTTTGCAACAGTGAGTTCCAGATACCTGTGCCTAATAGCAATCCATCACAGCCTCCGGCACAATATAACGGCGCTCACACCATCATAGACGCCGAGAAAATGGAGGTCGTCTGCCAGGTGCTGATGGACGAAAACATGGACTTGGCCGCAACCGACTACGGCGGCAGATATTCCATGACCACATCGTATAACATAGAAAAGGGCGTCACTGTCTCAGAGATGCTTGGCTCAGATTATGACTACATGCTGGTGTTTCATTGGGATAGGATAAAGAAGGCCCTGAAAGACGGCAAGCACACTATGATTGGCGGCGTTAAGGTGCTTGATGGAAGGGCAGGGAAGTCAGACCTGACAATAAGAATCAAGGTCCCGAAGAACCCTCACGGCATAAATGTCTCCCCTGACGGCAAGTACGCAGTATGCTCAGGCAAGGTTGCCCCAACATGTACAGTTGTGGCGATAGATAAACTTGAGGATGTCTTCAACGGCAAGATAAAGCCAGAGGACTGCATCGTCGCCCAGCCTTTTATCGGTCTCGGGCCTCTTCACACCACCTTTGACGGCAGGGGCAATGCCATCACCTCTGTGTTCATAGACAGCACAAATGTCAAATGGAACGTCCAAAAGGCCATTGACAACGAAAAGCTGCCGGAAGAGAAGAAAAAGAACACACACATCGTCGATGTCCTTGATGTCAACTACCAGGTCGGGCACATTATGGCAACAATGGCAGAAACCAAAGAGGCTGACGGGAAGTGGCTCGTGTCGCTTAATAAGTTTTCCAAAGACAGATTCCTAAACGTCGGGCCATTGAAAAACGAATGTGAACAGCTTATTGATATTACCGGTGACAAACTAAAACTCGTCCACGACTCGGCCACATATATCGAGCCGCATGATTGTATCATAGTCAGGCGTGATATTATTGAGAAGGTTGTCAAGGACAGGTTCAATATGTTTGAGCACCCGCAGGCGGTGACTAAAAGCGGTGTTGATAGAAAGGGCAAAAAGGTTACTGTAAAGCTGACAGCCAATGCCCCCGTGTTTGGCCTGCAGGAGGTACAGTTGAAAAAGGGCGATGAGGTTACAGTCATTGTAACAAACCATGACGAAATCTCTGACCTAGGACACGGCTTTGCCTTGTCTAACTATAACATCAATTTCGTCGTAGCGCCGTTTCAGACTAAATCTGTGACCTTTACTGCGGACAAACCCGGCGTTTACTGGGCATATTGTACAAACTTCTGTCATGCCCTTCACCTTGAGATGAGAATGAGATTTATTGTAACCTAAGATTCTTTTGACCATTGGGGCCGGTCAACTGTAAGTTGACCGGCTCATATTTTCAAATATAAGGAAGAAGGAAAAAAATATGAAAAACTTCGTGGTATTGTTTGTTATCTTCGTGTTTTCAACTGTGGCATTTGCCGGCAAGCCAAAATTTCTGGAACATAGATATGAATATAAGCTGGAAGACGTATTAAAAGCTGATAAATACGAAAAGAAAGACCGCTACTGGGAGGCATATACCGGCGGAAAACTCGTAGGATATGTCTTATTGTCTAAGGACTGGACGCCCCAGCATGTGGGTTACGCGGCCAAACATATGGAAACCCTCGTCGGGTTTGACACTAAGGGTGCGATTACCGGTGTAAAGATAATATTTCACGCCGAGCCTATCGTATTGATAGGGCTTAAAGAGGAAAACTACGATAACTTTATTAAGCAATACATGGGTAAGAGTATTCTACAGAGTATGTCAGTTGGTAATGAGATAAAAATGGACGCCATCACAGGGGCTACGGTTACGGCAGTTGTACAAAACGCCATAATAGCAGAGAGCGCAAAGAAGGTTGCAGGGATGGCAGGCCTGATAAAATACGCAGAACAAAAGGGGCATAAACTGAGTAAAAAGTTCGACGCCCTCGGCTGGAAGGAACTCATGGACTCAGGTGGTGTTAAAAACATCCTCGTAACACAGGAAGAGATTGGGCAGCCGGGCGGAAAAGACCCTTATATCGATCTCTATTATGGCCTTGTTGCTCCACCCTCGATAGGGAAGAACGTACTTGGTGAGCGTACTTATACAGAAGTCATGGAATCTCTGAAGCCGGGTGAGTCTGCTGTGTTTATTTTTTCAAACGGCCCGGGTTCGTTCAAGGGTTCTGGTTTTGCGCGCGGCGGCGTGTTCGAGAGATTTAATATCGAACAGGATGACAGGTCATATGTGTTCACAGATAAAGACTATAAAATCCTCACTGAGGTTGCCGCAAAGGGCGCACCCCCTCTTAAAGAAGGCGGCATTTTTATCATAAGGGCAAAGGATTTTGACCAAAGCAAGTCGTTTAAACTAAAACTGATAATTGGTTACCGGGCTGGAAACGAAAAGAAGTTTAAACCTGCTGTCTCAGATTATAAATTACCTGATAAGTTTATGGAGCAATAGATGAATGCACCAGAGGACTAAAGACTACTATGAATGAATTAGCTGAAGCCCCGCTGTGGAAGCTGATATGGGTGCAAAAGGCGCTGTCCCTGAGCATTTTTGCAGTGTTTCTTGTCCTGATATTCGCAGTTATCGCCTTTAATGGCAGGCTGTCGAGGCATCGCCGACTACTTAATATCATAAGATACGCAGCGCTCACTACTGCGTTTATCTACGTCGGTCTGGCGCTTAAGGCACAGCCCTCGACGACAAATGTGATAATAGCGCTGAATTCATTTAAAGAGGGTGACTTCCCGCTTGAGCTTTTTATGATGGACCCGTTTATTTTTCTTTCCTTCGTTTTTATAATGATTACAGCCGTGCTGTGGGGCAGGGGGGTATTTTGTGGCTGGCTCTGTCCGTTTGGGGCAATTGCTGACCTTTTTAACCGGTTATTCGCAAAGGCTGCACCAAAAGTCTGTTATAAGAAAATCCCACAAAAGATTCATAACAGCGCACTCTACCTGAAGTATGTCATTCTTGCCGCCATTGTTGGGGTATCGTTTTACAATTTCATGCTTGGCGAGTATATGACAGAGGTAGAACCGTTTAAGACACTCGTGCTTAAGCTCAACAGGCCATGGTATTTTCTTTTATACTTCTTTGCCTTGTTGATTGTCTCAGCGCTTGTGACCCGTGCCTTCTGCCAGTATGTATGTCCGCTAGGCAGTGCAATTGCCCTGCCATCGTTCTTTAAATGGCTGCCCGTGATCAAACTGAAAAGATATGCCAGGTGTTCTTCGTGCAGGATATGCCGCAACGACTGCGTATATCAGGCTATTGACGACAGCGGCAGGATAATGGATACCGTGTGTATGTACTGTCTTGAGTGCCAGATGAACTACCATGATGCGGGGCGCTGCCCTGAGCTGTTGAGCCGTAAGAACACAGGCGTACAGCCCTCAACGGCAGCCGCCGCTATTGCTGTTTTTGTCCTGTTAATTCCAACATATGCGCTGTCCGCAACGCTTGTTGTTGATGCCGGGGCTGCTGGCAGCAGCTCCATCTCAGAGGCGCTCAATAAGGCCAAAGACGGCGATGTGATAGAGGTCAGGCCGGGCAGATACAAAGAATCTTTTAAAGTAACAAAATCTGTCCATATGAAAGGGATAAACAACCCGGTGATTTTGGCCGCAAGCGATTTCCCCATAATCATAGATACCTCGGAGGTGCAGTTTGAGGGTTTTACGATTGAATTCGAGGGTAATGGATTTTCCCCAGATAGTACTGCCCTTGTTGTCACAAAGGCATCGGACAATGTAACAGTAAAAAACAACACAATGGTAAACATAATGTTTGGCATTCGCAATCTTGAGGGCATTAATCTGAGGATAGACAACAACACCTTTACAGGCAATAAGTCCATTGAGGAAAATGACAGAGGCAACTGCGTAACACTTACCGGCTCGTGGCAGGCGACAATAACCAATAACAAAATGTCCTACTGCCGGGATGCCATATACATGGAGGTCTGCCACGATTCGGCTGTCACATATAACGATATATCGAAATCGCGCTACGCAATTCATACTATGTGGGTAGACACTGGCAATTTCAGCTATAATAATATCTATGACAACCTTGTGGGTATGGCTATCATGTACACAAAACATTCGAAGATAAACGGTAACCTATCTGTAGGTAACAAGACCCACGGCCTGCTCCTGAACCAGACCGTGAGGAGTGAAATCTCCGGCAACAATATCATAAGCAACACAAAGGGGATTTTTATATACAACTCGATAGAAAACAAAATGACATCAAACCTGATAATGAATAACAACATGGGTGTACATAACTGGGGCGGTTCTGAAGAAAATACGATTACTCACAACTCATTCATTAATAATGAGGTACAGGTAAAGTTCGTGGCCTCAAAAAACCAGTACTGGAGCAATAACTACTGGAGCGACTACCTCGGCTGGGACATGGCCGGAAAGGGTGTCGGCGATATTCCCTATGAATCTAATACAGTGGTTGACCATATGTTCTGGCGCTATCCGCTTTCAAAACTGTTGTTTGCTAGTCCGGCGCTGCATATGCTCAAGGTGCTGGAGAAACAATTCCCAATACTGCAAGTCCCCAAGGTTGTGGATAAAAACCCGTCTATGGTGCCATATCACGCGAACTGGAAAGAGTTAATCAGCAAGTACGCGCAGTATGTACCGGCTAAATACTATGGAGATATGGAAAAAATTATAAATATGACAGGCAATATGTGATGCTGAAATTTGTGCAGGTAACAAAATACTACGACGATGTAAAGGCCGCCGATGACGTATCGTTCGAGCTTACTGAAGGGGAGATGTTTGGTCTTGTCGGCCCTAACGGTTCAGGGAAATCTACGTTGTTAAAGATAATGCTGGGTATTATAAAGCCAACGGCGGGGCAAATCCTCGTTGGCGGGGCAGCGCTCAAGGACAAGGACTGGCTGAATTTCAGAAGATTAATCGGCTACATGCCAGAGCGGGTATCATTCTACGACAATCTGACTGGTATGGCCACGCTTGAGCTGTTTGCAAGCATCAAGGGTGGCAGCATAACAAATATTGAAGATGTACTTGCGCAGCTCCTCTCAAGGGAAGTCCTTGCCCGTAAAGTAGGCACATACTCAAAGGGTATGCGCCAGCGCCTGAACCTTGCCCAGGCACTATTAAACGACCCCAGCCTTCTGGTGCTTGACGAGCCGACCTCCGGGCTTGACCCCATTGGGACGAGGCTCCTTTATGATATACTTGATGGTGTGAGGAAAAGGAAAAAGCTGACAGTAGTGCTCTCCACTCACATGCTAGCTGAGGTGGAGGAAAAGGTAAGCAGGGTAGGTATTATGAAAAACGGCGTCCTCAAGGCCACCGGCACGCTTGACGAGCTGTACAGGGGATTAAATCTGCCATTAAGATTGATAATCCTGGTAAATGAAGACGACCCTCAAGGGGCATTACTATCGGAAATCCTAAAACAAGAGGGCGCTGTGAACATAACATACGCAGCAGGGCAGCTTACGGCAGAGCTGCCGGTGGAAAATAAATTGAACATGCTCGCGTCGATTCTGGGGCAAAAAGATAAATTCGTGGATTTCACACTGAGACAGCCATCGTTAGAGGAGGTATTTTTTGGCATTCACTGAAAAGGCCGGGCTGCCGTCACCGCTGCCGTCACCGTTAAGGGCTCTGGCATATAAGGAGTTTTCAGACAGGCTCAAGAGCAGGTGGGTTGCTGTAATAACCGTTTGCTTTACGATTCTGACACTCGTGGTTCTTTACTTCGGTTCTGCTGCGTCGGGTGTTGTCAGTTTTAGAAATATGGGGGCCACTGTTGCAAGTCTTACAAGTCTTGTTGTATATTTTATACCGTTGTTAGCGTTGACACTTGGCGGTGGGGTTATTGCCGATGAGCGGGACAGACACACACTTGACCTGTATCTGTCTGCGCCGATAACGCCAGCGGAGTTTATTTTGGGTAAATATATCGGTCTTGCTGTGTCGCTTGCCTTGCCGTCGCTGCTGGGGTTTAGTATCCCTGGTTTGATAATATTATTTAAGACGGGTGTTGGTTCTTTTGGCAGCTATATGGTGTTTGTGATTAACTCTGTAGCGCTGGGGCTGGTGTTTTTGAGTATTTCCTTTTTGACATCTGTGATGTTTTATGAGCGCAGCAAGGTGGTAGGGTTTACGGTGCTTGTGTGGCTGTTTTTTACCATTGTCTATGACCTTGGGCTTGTTGGGGTTTTGATAGCAACGAAGGATGTACTGACGCCGTCGGCGCTTGTTGTTATGTTGCTGCTTAATCCTGTGGATGTGTACAGGATATTGAATTTTACAACTATAGGAGAGTATTCGGTGCTGATGGGGCTGGCTTCGGTGGATGTCCCAGGGATTATCCGTCCCTCCGTGCTTTGGGCGGTGACTGTTGTATGGATTGTGGTGCCGCTTTTGGCAGGTTATTATGTCTTTAAAAAGAGGTATCTATCATAAAAATATAGAGTGAAAAGGAGACCATAATATGATAAAACGTTTGATACAGCCAGTAGTTATAGCTGTCTTAGTTGTCTTGGGTGTGTATAGCGCTTCTTTCGCCTATGAAGGGGGAGCGCTGAAAGGCGGAGCAGACGTAAAGGGTGTGGTAAAATATTCGGGTACACCGCCAAAAGAAGAGCCGGTTCGCATAGGAAAGGACGAAGCCGTATGCGGGAAAGAGCAAAAGCCCGGCGCCTATGTCGTATCTACTGACAAGGGGGTAAAAAACGCGGTAGTATGGCTTGAGGGTGTTGAAAACGGGAAGCCCCTGCCAAAACAGGATGTTGGTATTTCTATTAAGGGCTGCAAAATTGAACCGCTTGTCAACGTGGGTTTTGTAGGCGGTGACTATGTCATAAAAAACGAAGATACTATCTTACATACCGTTCAGTTAAAACTTGGGCTGCAATATCATAATTCGATGTCAAGCAGGCCGCTTATAGATGGCTCTACAATTTTGAACCTGGCCCTGCCGAACAAGGATGAGGTAATTAATAAACCCATCAGACGCTACCATAAGCTGACAAAAGACACTGGCTATATATCTGTGAAATCCAACACCCATGACTGGATGAGGGGATACGTGTTTGTGTTTGACCAGCCCTATGCCGTGGTTACTGACAACTCAGGCAAGTTTGAGCTGACGAACGTTCCCCCAGGTGATTACATCCTGAAGGTATGGCACGAGGGTACGGGGACGTATGAGCAGAAGATAAAGGTCTCAGCAGAGACCAAACCTATAGAAATAGACATAACCGTTACGGGCAAGACCGCAGGTGATGATGCTGCCCCATCAACCAGCGGCAAGGCGCAGGCGTCATTTAATGAGACAGCTTTCGATTTCGGTCCGGTCAAATGGGGCCAGACCGTTGTACACACGTTTGAACTGATAAATACCGGCACAGAAAAACTGATAATAAAAAACCTGATCCCCGCCTGAAGGCGATGCACAAAGGCATCCGCCAGTTCGGTGGAAATAGCACCAGGAGATAAAGCTACAGTGACGGTTGAAGTACTGTTAGACACAGCGCAGGGCAAGGCTCAAAAGACAGTAGAGGTGTGGACTAACGATGAGGAAAAAGGAATGATAACCCTTGTATTACATGGAGAGATTGTCCCTTGATAATTGAAAGACGCGGCTAGGCGGTATACTATGGAATTTAATATAAAAGCGGTGTCCGGGCTTCCTGGCAATATGAGCCGGAGGGCATTTCTTGCCGGGGCGCTTTCATGGCTGGGATATATGATGGCGAAAGGCCATGCCTTTGGTGCTGTTGCTGTCCCGCCAGAGTCAACAGACACACGCCTAAAATCCCTCACATACAAGATAGAGTACCTGACGGAGTTCTATACTACGGCAAAAGAGACAGTAAAGATGTGGATACCCCTGCCGACAGAGGACGCTGAACAGGAGATTACACACCTGTCCATCGAGGCGATGTATCCATACACACTAAACAGGGCATCGGACAACAGCGTAGTTTATATTGAGACCAGTGGTATTAAGAAAAAAGGTACTTGCGCATCAGTTCGATATACGGTTAAAAGGAAGGCTGTCGGCATTACCCTTAGTGATGATGTGGATGTTGCGAAGAAATATCTGAAACTCTCCGAGTGGGAGAAGCGCGACGAGGCAATCACAAAATATGCAGAGACAATCGTGGGCGGTGAGACTGACCCGATGCGCATAGGCAGAAGGCTCTACGACGGAATAATCGACCGCACGGCGTATGTGCATGAGTTGTGCTCAAGGGGTGTAAGCGCCATTGCCTTTGAGGATAAATCTGGAAGATGCGACGATTTCAACGCCATGTTCAGGACAATGCTTGTCTATAAAAATATACCGGTCAAATGGGAACAGGGTGTAATGCTTCCCTATCGCCCTGTGCTGAAGAAGAAGGGGACAGTTGAAGCCGACTGTATAAACTCCCACAGCTGGCTTAAATTCTATGCAGGGGGTAAGTATGTTCCTGTTGACCTATCAGAGGCCAAACGATGGCCTGCTCTGAGGGACTTCTGCTTTGGGCGCCTGACACCTAACAGGATTAAATTTTCAACCGGCAGGGGGTTGACACTGAGGCCGCCGCAGTCGGAGATACTCAATACATTTTCATATACGCATGTGGAGGCAGACGAAGTTCCCATGATATATGGTCATAACTACAGGACATTCATAAAGTATGAGCTAATCAGGAAGGAGATATGAACGCAAGACTGTCTGCCTTAACGCTCATAGTAATATTAATTGCAACTCCTGCGTATGCTGTGGGCATGAAAGAAGGCCAGCCGTTTCCACTGTTTACGATGGCAGATGAAAACAATAAAATGACCGATATAGGAACACTGATAGACAAACCTACTATCGTTTATTTCACACACAACTCATGCCACTATTGTACTCAGATAATAGTGCTGCTAAAGAGGGCTGAGGTGAAGTTCGGCGCTAAAAACATTGGTATCATAGGGATAAACATAATGGCAAAAGACGGCAAGATGGTCAAAAGCTACAAGAAAGACATGGGCTTTACGTTTCCGATGTTTGCAGGCAACAGAGATGATGTCTTAAACACGTATAAAGTCAACTACGTACCAGTTCTGGTATTCATGGATTCGGGGAAAACTGTAAAAAGAATAATTGGACACTATATACATGAAAAAGAGCTTCACGGTTATATTAAGGAAATGCTAAAATAGCGTGTGCCTATTGTTGGGGCTGCAGCGGTTTGATTTTCAGACCGTTACAGTCTGTGTAAAATATTTGTTAGTAGTGTTGCAGGAGGAGAGCAATGAAAAAGGTATTTGTTAGTGCGTTGGTAGTCATGTTGTTGCTGCCGGTAATTGCGTTTGCGGACACGAAGCCCTATGAGGTCGTTGACGTAAAGGACGGTGGCTCGATCAAAGGCAAGATCAAGTCATCAGGGCCTGTTACTGACCCGGTTCTGGAGATTAAGAAGGACGAAAGCGTATGCGGAAAGTCCATATCCAAACATGAGTACCTCATATCTTCAGCGAATGAAGTGAAAAACGTATTGGTAGCCGTTGAGGATGCTGACAAGGGGAAGGCGATCCCAAAGACAGATACGGTAATCGATAACCTGAAGTGTGAGTTCCTGCCGATTGTTGCCGTAGCATATGTCGGTGGAAAGTACATAATAAAGAACAGTGACCCGATATTTCACAACACCTCGCTGGGAATAATCCTCGGAGAAGGCAAAAAAAGAACAGTGTATAATCTTGCCCTGCCGAACAAGGACCAGGTCATAGAGAAGCCTGTAAAAGTCCCCGGCCTTCAGATAGTGCAGTGCGATGCGCACGCATGGATGAGGTCATATGTATATGCAAGCAAAAACCCATATGCAGCCGTAACGAACGACAAGGGAGATTTTGAGATAAAGGACCTGCTGCCAGGCAAATATAAGGTAAAGATTTGGCATGAGGGCTTTGGAGAGGTTATAAAGGATGTAGAGGTTAAAGCCGGCCAGGCAGCCGCGCTTGACCATACGTTTTCTAAAAAATAGCCCTGCTATCAGGCGAGGGGGAGGAAGCTCGAATTTCAGGCTGCCGCCCCCCTTATAAAAATGGAGAAAAATATGGCTGATGTGAGTGTTAAAAAAGGTTTAACAAAGGGAGTGATAAAGCTGACAGTGTTACTTGGCATCAGCTTTCTATTCCTTTTTGTACTAGGAAAGCTCTTGCCCACGCCGACTGAAGACGGTTACAGGGTTTTCCCGTTAATAGGGAGCAGGGTATGGGTGTGGATAATAGCTCAACTGCACCTGAACTTTGCAGCCTTCGTGCTTGGAGTGCCAATTTTTGCAGTATCGATGGAGTTTTTGAGCTGGAGGCGCTCAGATGAGAGGCTTGATCGTATCGCATATGATTTTACGAAGCTGTTTACGTTGGCATATACGATTACTGCTGCTGTAGGAACGCTTCTTCTGATAAGTCTGCCCGTACTATATCCAAAGTTCATGGACCATATGATGAAAATATTGGGCCCTACATGGTGGCTCTATATTGTGGTTATGTATGTTGAGGTAATGGTCTGTTATTACTACTATTACTCATGGCACAAGATGAAGGACAATAAGGGGACGCACGTTGCCATTGGCGGACTCCTGAATATAATGGGTGTTATAATGCTCCTGATAACGAGCGCATGGGTAGGATATATGACAACTCCTGCTGGCGTCTCAGAAACGGGAGAGCTGTTAAGCAGGTGGAAGGCCATCAAGACCCACATGTGGATACCGCTGTCAATACACAGGCTCTGTGCCAATGTCGTCTTTGGGGCGGGAATTGCAGCCTCCTACGCGGCATACAGGTTCATAGTGGCGGAGACGGACGAAGACCGCGCTTATTATGACTGGATGGGGTATACATCTGCGATGATTTCTATTGGATTTTCTCTTATCCTGCCCGGTGTAGGGTATCTGCTTGGTGTTGAGATTTATTCGTTTAACGAGCAGATGGGTATTCAGTTGATGGGTGGATTCTTTGCATGGCTCTGGGTTATGCAGGCAATCCTTATCGGGGCGATTCTGATGTTCGTCAACTACTATCTGTGGATATCGCTGAATAAGATGCCAGGCGGAGAGAGATATTTTAAGTATGTGAAATATCTTTTTGTAACGATGCTGCTTGGTTACGCAGTATGGCTGACGCCGCATAGTGTTGCGCTGAGTCTTGATGAGGCAAGAAAGATGGGGACATATCACCCGGTGCTTGGTAATCTCGGCGTTATGGCCGCCAAGAACACGGCAGTTGTAATAACTTATCTGGCGACATTTCTGAGTTTTGCCATATTTAAGATGAGCAACAAGGAAGCCGTTGTCTCGTGGGCAAAGTTAGGAAACGCACTGAGGGGCCTTATAGTTATAGGCTCTACGGTTATTGTGCTGATATTAGGTGTGTACAGTTATATGGTATCGTCAGCAGTCAGGGTAAAGATACTCTCTCCGATACAGTTTGGGGTATTTTTCCTTGCGATTGTAGCCTTGTTTATTCTGGATGCCAAGATGTTTAAAGGCGCTAAGATTTTAGGTGAACCACGCTGGGGCAAGATGCCCGAAAGGTCTCAGTATGCCCTGATAGGTATAACCGTGACGTTTACATGGCTCATGGGAATGATGGGTTATATGAGGTCAGGCGGCAGGCAGTACTGGCACGTATATGGAATAATGCAGGATACATCGCCCGACGCCTTTTTGCCGACGCATGGATTTGCCTCAGTGGTAACGTCCATCTTGACAGTTATCTTTTTTGCCCTGATGGGTCTCTTGTTTTATGGGATTATGAAGCTTGAGAAAAAGGGCGGACAAGGAGGGGCAAAGGCATGAAAGGCGGTGCGATAAAACTCTTCGTATTAGTAGTAGGGATAAACATATTTTTTGCCTATATAGGGCTGTACTTCCTACCTCAGTCTCAATCGCTTCCTCCTAAGACGATAAAGATAGAGAAGGGGATAGCTCAGGACGAATTAATCGCAGCAGGCGAAACGATATTATTCGGCAAGGGCCAGTGCATGGTGTGTCACCCTATGAAGCCTGAGTCAGGCATGAGGGCGCCAGCAATTGCAACCATAGGGGCAGACATGGTCAAGGCAGCAAAGGAACGGAATATCCCTATAGAAAACTATGTCTTTGAGGGTTTGGTAAATCCTGCTGAATATATCCAAAAGGGATTTGAGAACATGATGCCGCCAGTGCATAAGGCTCCGACGTCTTTAACTGAGGGCGAGCTGATAGCAGTATCGGCATATTTACAGAGTAAAGGGGCGAATATTACCATAAATTATCCTGACTCTGTACCAATACTGCAAGATGAGATAAAGAAGGAAACAAAAAAAGGAGGTAATGGATAATGCAGAAGATATATCCAATAATAGCGATTATTGGGCTGGTGATATCAATCAGCTCGGTATTCAAAAAGTCTCCTTTTTTTAACTTTGTAGGGTTACAGATACTTATCTATGGACTGCTGAAGAGTGCGGATTACATAATGCCGGCGCTGCCAGCACAGGTAATTCTGATGTACATGGCAATGAGCGTATTCTCCTTTATAATCTATTTCTCAATACAGGAGGAGACATTCAAGGCATTTCTGGAGCCGATGAGGTCGCTGTTTGCCGATGACAATAAAAAGTTCTTAAGGCTGATAATAGCGTTCATAGCGCTGCCGTTGTTTGCGGGATACCTGACATATGCCAAGGTGAAGCCTACATATGACCCTCCGGTCTCAGCCAGAATAGTGCATCCGGAGCCGCCTTCGCAGATGGACTTTAAGGGCAAGACCATGAACGTGCTGGGGCTTGAGAATCCATTGAGAAAGGATACTGCCAACTTTGCCAAAAACGTAGAAGAAGGGAAGAAGATATACTACCAGAACTGTTTCTTCTGCCATGGTGATGACCTCGACGGCAAGGGCCATATTGCAGATGCGTTTAATCCTGTCCCGTTGCCGTTCAGGGGTACGGATACAATTGCCCAGCTGCCGGAGTCCTTTGTGTTTTGGAGGGTGGCAAAGGGATGGCGTGGACTTCCTGCGGGGTCTGGGCCGTGGAACTCTTCGATGCCATCGTTTGAGGATTTCCTGACAGAGGAAGAGGTGTGGCAGGTCATAATGTTCATCTATGAGTCCACGGGCAATAAGCCGAGGAGCTGGGAATGACACTGTTGAGGAGGTTCTTAAGTATGAGGATTCTTATAGCATTACTGATAGCAATGAGTTTCCCTGTATATGGGTTTAGTGCGGAGAAGGCTGCCGCAAATCCGGAGGGAAAGAAGGTATATGACGGCTGGTGTGCCCAGTGCCACGGCTACAAGGGGGATGCCGACTCTTTTACGAAGGATGTGTCGCTGCCCCAGCCGAGGGATTTTACGTTTGGCACGTATAAATTTCGTTCTACACCATCGGGTGACCCGCCTACCGATGAGGACATAACAAAGATCATAAGGAAAGGCAATCCAGGCACTTCTATGCCGCCGTGGACGAGATTCACCGATGCAGAGGTCAAGGCAGTCGTAGAGCATGTGAAGTCGTTTGCTCCGGATACGTTTGCTATGGAGAGGAAACCTATAAATATCGGTAACCCGCCCAAGGCAAGTAAAGAGATAATAGAACAGGGAAAGGAGCAGTTTAAGATAGCTAAGTGTGTTGACTGCCACGGCAAAACAGGCAGAGGAGACGGCGATAAGGGTTGGCAGGATGATTTTAAGACCGACTGGGGCTATGGAATTGCCCCCGCTGACTATACACACGGCTGGGAGTTGAGAAACGGCTCAACCCTTGAGGACATATATCGGACAATCTCTGTTGGTCTTAGTGGTACGCCGATGACTTCTTATCTCGACTCGCTTCCAGATGACAAGAGATGGGCGCTGGCACATTTTATAACATCCCTCCAGCTCACAAGAAAGCTGGGTCTTGCGCTTAAGGTTGGGAGAGTAGAGAGCCTGCCCTCAAAGCCGAACGACCCTGCATGGGAGAAGGTAGACTATTTAGACCTGCCGATGGGCGGACAGTTGATGTTTGATAAGCGTGAATTCACGCCGGTTATTACAAACGTCAGGGTCAGGGGGCTGTATACATCGAAGGAGCTGGTCATACTGCTTCAGTGGACAGATAAAAAGCCAAACGATGGCAGTGACGGCAAACCTGCCGACTCTGTACGCATCCAATTCCCTGTTAAAAAACACGAGGGCTCGGAATTGCCATACTTCTTTATGGGCACAAGCAAGGCGCCTGTGAACATGTGGCAGTGGAAGGCATCGGACAAGGAAAAGGTATTTGATATGACGGCAAAAGGCCCTGATAAAGTCGAGCCAAAGGACAAAGCGGAGGCCACAGTAATGGCAACTTATGAAGACGGCCTTTACAGTGTCGTCTTTAAAAAGGAGCTTAAATCAGCGAAGGATGACCCTGTGTTTGAGATAGGCAAGTTCATACCTTTTTCTATAACAGCCTTTGATGGGCGCAACGGTGAGGATGGACTCACAAAGGGGGCAGTCTCGGCGTGGTACTATCTGATGATGGAGCCGCCGACGCCGATGCAGGTGTATGTATTTCCGCCTGTTGTGGCACTTGGTGTGCTGATAGCCGGGATTGGGCTTCACAAGTCTCTTAGGAAAAATAAGAAGGGATAAACCGCTATTAAGAGAGCGATAGCGTTATATTTCGTCATACTGATTTTGAACGGGTGTTCCGGTGAAAAGGAGCGCCCTGTTCAGGCAGTAGAGCTGACAAGGAAACACGTATGTGTCGTATGTGGGATGATACTGGTAGATTTCCCCGGGGCGAAGGGCCAAATCCACTACAAAGACGGCAAGTATGACGTGTTTTGCGGGACGATGGACATGTTTACATACTATTTCCAGCCAGATACCTCAAAGAATATCTCAGCCATATTCACAAACGACATGGGCGACGCAGACTGGAAGACAAGATGGATAGATGCGAAGAAGGCATACTATATATATGACACAAAGAAATCCGGCGCAATGGGAGACCCGTTTCAGCCATATCTACAGGAGGAAAGGGCAAAGAATTTTACCGGACTCTACGGTGGAGAGGTACTAAGATTTGATAACATCACCCCCGATATGCTAAAACCCTTTCAGGAGCCGCACCTTAAGCGTAAGAAGTAGACAAGCTCAGAAGCCGGTGTCTTGCAAAACATTTTATGGAATTGAAAGAAATAGTGCCTACTAATTGTAAGGGGATTTTCAGCGTATCTTCAAAAGACCGTTCATTGAGAATTACACACCTATTGACATAAGCTCCATTAACGGGTATAATTTAGCTATGAAGGTGAGCTTTTCGACAATGGCGTTGTTTATTACTCTGGTGTCAGTCCTTGTTTTATTTACAGGGGTATCATCAACTGTGGTTTCTTTCTCCTTTGAACACAACGTGAAGCCTTGCTGTGATGAATGCAGCAAGAACGAGGGCCAGGGCACGGATTGCTGTTCAATACCAGGTTGCCCCATGTTTCTCTGTCTTTCGGTAAATGTCGTTTTGCCCTTCACGCTCTCTAAGCTATCAGGGAACATCCACATTCCCCAGTTAGCACAACCACTAAAACTTCAATCTTCTGCAAGACCAATCTTTCATCCTCCTGTTGTAGTCTGATTTAAAAGACTATTACACCTTTTGCGATAGATAGCTATCTATGCATCAGGGTACTAATCAATTTCAGGAGGATATCATGAAAAGATATGTTTTTGTCCTTTCAGCAGTAATGCTCATAGCAGCGATTGTCTTTACCACCCAAATCAGCGGGAAAACCAAGACGGTAAAGGAAGGTGGAATTCTGAGCGTGAACGACATAGCTTCCGACCCTTCGGCTTATAATGGGGTCATAATCGTAACCGGGGTCGTGGCAGACAAGTCTCGGTTTAAAATACCCGAAAATGTCTTTTTGATGGTAGAGACGTCAGAGGCAAAAATCTGCAAGCAGACAAGCTGCGCACGGTTTTATCTCCAAGTTCGGTATGACGGTAAAATACCGCAGCAATGGGATGAAGTCAATGTAACTGGAAGCTTTGTCGAAAATGCTCGGATTTTCGCAGCCAACAAGGTTGAAGTCCTGAGACACCTCGATTTCGGAGGGAAATGAATGAATATCCTAAAGCTCGTATTGAAAAATATAACACGAAAGAAGGCGAGGTCTTTCCTCACCCTCCTGGGCATAACCGTTGGGATAGCCTCTCTTGTAAGCTTCTTGTCTCTTGGAAGCGGCTTGAAGGATGAGATAAAAAAACAGGCGGCAGATCTTGGTGCAAATCTGATCATAACACCAAAGGGTTGGTGTGCCTATGAGCAGGTATCGGTACTGACAGGGGAGCAGCTCCCTGAAGCAATCCCCCTCGATGACGTGAGAAAGATATCGGCTATTAAAGGTCTGACAGCAGTCCCATATCTTACGGAAAGGACTGCCATCGACAATAGCCCCGTTCCTGTTATCGGCATCCTTCCAAGTCAAATGAAGGTCTTCAAGGGGTGGGTGACAGATAAGGGTGATTTTCTCGAATCGGATGAGAAGTCCATTATCATTGGTTACGGCATCGCACAGCAGTTCAAGTTAAATCCGAAGGATGAACTGACCATAAGGGGTGAGAGATTTCCCATAAAGGGTATTCTTAAAGAGACCGGCTCCAAGGACGATATTGCCATGTTCATGCCTCTTTCAGTCGCCCAAAGGCTTTACGGAGTTGGAGATATGGTCTCTTTCATAGCGGTAAAGGTTGACGATATTGCAAAGACGGATGAATATATCCTGAAGATTCAGGAGACATCCAACGTGGCTGTCGTCTCCGACAAACAGCTCCTCAAGTCCGTGCTTTCCATTGTTGGAACTGTGAACGCCACGCTTCAACTCACCTGTATCGTTACGATTCTTACGGCTGCCTTCGGGGTAATCAACACCATGATGACCGCTGTTTCAGAAAGAAGGCGTGAGATCGGGATACTCCAGGCCATTGGAGCAAGACAGGTCACCATCTTTAAGATATTTCTTGTCGAGTCCGGTTTTTATGGGATTGTTGGGGGCATCGTCGGGGTGACCATCGGACTTGTCTTTTCATCCATTGCCGCTGCCTATATCTCACGGAATGAATTTACCGCTTTTCTGAAAAGCCCGGATGTCGCAAAGGGTTTTGAATTCAACCTTGTCATGGGGGCGTTGTTTTTCTCTCTCCTCGTATCCCTTATGTCGGGACTTTATCCTGCATGGAAGGCGTCGAAACTTTCACCGGTGGAGGCAATAAGCTATGAATGATACGATCCTCAAGACTGAGAATCTGGTCAAGACGTACAACTCAGGCAAGATAAAAACATTTGCCCTAAGGGGCGTGAGCCTCGAAATACCAAGGGGCACGTTTTCCTGCATCATAGGTCCATCAGGCCATGGTAAGAGCACGCTCATGCACTTGATTGGATGTCTCGACAGACCTTCAGCAGGAAGGGTATTCATAGAAGGGAACGACATCTCAGCTTTGAGTAACGACACCCTTGCGGGGTTGAGGGCGAGGAAGATCGGTTTTGTATTCCAGTTCTTCAATCTCCTACAGAACCTAACGGCAGTGGAGAACGTGGAAACGGCCATGATGTTTGCTGGCATTTCACAAAGGCAACAGAGGGAAAAGGCAATAAGCCTCTTAGACCTGGTTGGCCTTTCGGAAAAGATCAATGCTAAACCCTCCGAGCTTTCAGGCGGCCAGCAACAGAGAGTTGCCATTGCAAGGGCCCTTGCAAACGATCCTAATATTCTGCTCATGGATGAGCCTACCGGGAATCTGGACTCAGAATCGGAGAGTGAGGTTCTTGATACAATATTTACCCTGCAAGGGAAGACAGTGGTCATCGTCACCCACAACACTGAGATAGCAAAGAGGGCGGAAAGAATGTATTACATAAAAGATGGAAGGCTGGCAGAGCAAAATATATAAATGAGAGGGGGCACGGATTGATTCGTCCAATTCTTGTTGTAGAAGATGAAAGGAAGATTGCCAGGGTCATAAAGGTTTACCTTGAGGAGGCAGGCTTCAGTGTGGTCCATGTTGAAAGGGGCAAGGACGCAATGGAGTTTGCATCCAAAGAGGTGCCAGCCCTCGTGATACTCGATCTGATGCTCCCGGATATCAACGGAGAAGAGGTGCTTCAGGAGATGAAAGATATGGGCGAATTTCCAGTGATTGTGCTTACCGCCAAGTCCTCACCTGAGGAGCGGGTCGCGGGATTTGCCCTCGGTGCCGATGACTATATCGTAAAACCCTTCAATCCGAGAGAGATGGTTTACAGGGTAAAGGCAGTCCTCAGGAGGGCCCCCGAAGTCTCCGATACGCCTGTCATAAGCTTCAACAAAGGCTCTCTGATAGTGGACAATCACCGTTACGAGGTCAAAAAGAACGGGGTGTCCGTAAACCTCACTCCGACTGAATTCAAGGTCTTCTCCACCCTTGCCTGTGCTGCACATAAGGTCTTTACCAGAGAAGTACTCATTGAAAAGGCCTTTGGCTACGAATTCGAGGGGTATGACAGGAGCATCGACGTCCACATCAAAAATATCAGACAAAAGATTGAGGATGACCCGCGCACACCGGTCTTTATCCTCACGGTCTACAAGGTAGGCTACAAGTTTATTGGTGAGAGGGATGCTTAGAGGTCTCTGGATAAAACTCTTTGTTTTGCTCCTTGGGGTATCGGTTATTTCCCTTTCTTCTGCCTTCATATTGCGGGAACTGATGGCCCGTGACTTCCGCGAATTAGCCGAAGGACAGATGGAGGACAGGGTCTACTGGGTGATTGCCGACCTTGAGAGAACTTACGAACAACACGGTTTCTGGAAGGAAGAGGTCATCGCCGAAGACATTGTCTGGGCCTTGATGTTGGGTTTAGAGGTAAGGGTACTGGATCGAAAAGGGGCATCTGTCATGGATACCGGAAAGGCACTTGGGATGCTTTCTCCGCGCATTAGGAAAAGAATAGTAGCGATCTCGAATCTCTCCGCTGCCAAAAAAACTGAGGGGTTTCTCCCCTATCCACTTTTCCTGGGTGGAAAAGAGCTCGGTACACTCGAGGTGCGCTTTCTCAGTCCCGAACGGGACTTCATCTTCATTGATCGGTCGAACAGGTTTCTACTCCTTTCGCTTGTCGGTATAGGAGGGTTGGTGTTTCTCCTGAGCATGGTTTTTTCCCGAAGGTTGACTCGTCCTATAAAGCAATTGGCAGCAACTGCCGAGACAATCAGCGAAGGCGATCTGAAAAATAATGTGTCGGTTTCGCAAAAGGATGAAATTGGCAGCTTGGCAGCATCCTTCAACAAAATGATTCGTTCTCTCCAAACGCAGGAATCACTTAGAAAAAGACTCATCTCCAACATAGCCCATGAAATTCGAACACCATTGACCGCAATGAAGGGTGAGCTTGCCGGCATGCTCGACGGCCTGCTCCACAGGGACACGGAACAGCTTCAGTCTCTCTATCATGAGGTCAGCCGGATTGAGGACATCCTCGAAGATATCGAGGAGCTGTCCCGCGCCCAGGCAGGCGCCATTTTCCTCAGAAAACGGAGAGAAAAACTGAACCCGATACTTCAGGATATCAGGAAGACCTTCGACAGGTTTTTCATTGACAAGGGGGTCAAAATCAAGGTGTTTTGCGGCGATGATCTTATGGTGTATGCCGACCCTGGCAAACTCAGACAAATTGTTGTCAATCTCCTGAGCAACGCGCAAAATGCCACGGACAAGGGAGGCAGTGTAGGGATTCGGGCGCTTAAGGAGCAAGAGGGCGTTGCCATCGCCGTTGAGGATACAGGACATGGCATACCACAGGAGGACCTTCCATTCATTTTCGAGAGGTTCTTCCATTCAGCGGAAGGTGGACTCGGCATCGGGTTGGCAATAGTCAAAGAGCTTGTGGATGCCCATAATGGGAGGATAGAAGTCAAGAGTGAATGCGGCAGAGGCACGACCATGACGGTGCACATCCCAGATGAAAAATCTTCATAGATTTTCACAACTCGCACATAACCGCTTCATATCTCTCTGGTAAACTGTAAGCATCATGGAATAAAGGAGGTGAAAACAATGAAGAGAATAACCGTAGGCTTAGTGGTCATGGTCGGGTTCCTCCTTGCCAGTGTCATTTACGCAGGGGCACAGTGGTGTGGTTATGGGATGGGCGTAAACGTCGAGACGATCAACAAGTTCCAGAAGGAGACGCTCATACTGAGGGACGAGCTAATGGCAAAGGAGCTTGAACTGCAGAACGAGTACGGTAAGTCAGTGCCCGATACCGGCCGGATAGTAACGCTCAAGAAGGAGATCATAGACGAGGAGGCAAAGCTCCAGGGCATTGCAGACAAATACAACATACCTACAGGGGGCGGCATGATGATGGGTCGCGGGATGATGGGCTACGGCATGGGCCATGGCCATGGAATGATGGGCCCAGGCTGTGGGTGTCGGGGATGGTAAAAACTCAGTAAAAACTCAGGAGACAACGGAGACCGTGGGAGGAGTAGATGCCCTCCCACGAAATTCTATGAAGACAAAACTATCGTTATCCATAATTATTGTAATGGGGCTTCTTGTCAGCATTGAAACAAGCGCCAATGACAGATGGTGGGGAGGTCCGTTTGGAGGCTACTGCCGGGGGGCGGAATGGGGATGGTATGGAGCGAAGAAGCAGATAAGGACAGCACAGCAGGCAAAAAAACTTGTAGAGGAATACTACGTGAACGAAGATATCACCATCGGCAAGGTGGCTGAGAGGCAATTTTTTTTCGAGGTCGATATAAACGACAAAAACAATTCATTGATCGATGTCGTGATTGTAGATAAAAGGACAGGAAGGATTAGATCGATATATTGATTTAGGAGAAATACATGAATACTGATGAAAGAGAAATAACACTCACGATAAAGGACATGGACTGCGCCAACGAGCAGGAAGTGATTGAGAAGAAACTGAAGGCTCTAAAGGGCATTGAGCGCCTCGAAGTATATCTCATGACGCAGAAAATCAAGGTTGCCTATAACCCCGATACCGTGTCCGTCAAGGACATCATAAAGTCGATTGCCGAAACAGGGATGAAGGCATCTTTGTCAAAAGACCGGGAGGAGAAGGAAAGCGTATGGTGGAAGGAAAAACACCAGATGCGACTCCTTGTACTCTGCGGAGCCTTGATAGTTATAGCATTTTTCCTAGAGCGTATCGGCCTTTCTCACGAAGGTGCCAAGGCCATATATGGATTGGCTATGCTTGTCGGCGGCTACTACCCTGCGAAGATGGGGTTTTCCGCTCTGAGGACTCTGACGCTAAATATAAGGCTTTTGATGGTGGTAGGGGCAGCGGGTGCTGCTGTGTTAGGTTTATTGGAAGAAGCCGCCCTTCTGGTCTTTATTTACTCCCTTGGCGATATACTCGAAGCGTATTCAGTTGACAGGGCACGGGTGGCGATCAGGGCCTTGATGGCGCTTATGCCGAAGGAGGCGCTTGTGCGGAGAAACGGCAGTGAAATCGTCCTGCCCACTGAGGATATTCATATCGGAGATGTAGTCATCGTAAGGCCTGGTGAGAAGGTCCCTGTGGATGGCAAGGTGATCGCCGGAATATCCTTTGTCGATCAATCTCCCATCACAGGCGAATCTATTCCCCTTGAGAAAAAATCTGATGACGAGGTTTTTGCTGGTACGATCAACCAAAGGGGTTCCCTTGATATAAGCGTAACGAAAATGGCAAACGACACCACCATTGCAAGGATTATACACTCTATTGAAGAATCTCGGGCAAATAAATCTTCATATCAACGATTCGGGGAAAGATTCGGGAAATACTATACCCCTGCGATGTTTATCTTAGGCATTGGGATTGCAATTATTCCTCCCCTTCTCGTTGGTGGACAATGGCAGTTATTCATATACCGGGGTCTCATTGTCTTTGTGGTCTCCTGTTCCTGCGGGCTGGCTTTGTCAATCCCTGTATCCGTTGTTGCTGCTATCACCAATGCAGCCCGGAATGGAGTGCTATTTAAAGGCGGCGCATATCTTGAGTCCGCGGAAAAACTCGATGCCATAGCATTCGACAAAACAGGGACACTCACCATCGGAAGGCCTGTCGTTACCGATGTGATCCCATGTAACAAACTCTCCAGGAAAGAAGTTCTTGACCTTGCAGGAAGCATCGAGTTCCGCTCTGAACATCCATTGGCAGAAGCTGTGGTAAGAAAGGCAAAGGAAGAAGATGTTGCTTTGGTGTCAAGTCTTGAAGGATTTGAGTCAATAACGGGTTTAGGTGTGAAGGCACAGATTAACGGAAGGGTTTATTATGCTGGCAGCAGACGGCTCTTTTTAGAAAAAGGCATACCATTAACCCAAACCCAGGACGAAGCAGCATCAAGTCTCGAAGATGAGGGAAAGACCATACTGCTCATTGGTGACGAACAGGGCCTGTCCGGTATTTTAGCAGTAGCCGACAAACTGAGAACAGAAGCACAAGCAACGACAGGAATGTTGAAACGACTAGGCATATATGTGGTGATGCTTACCGGTGACAATAAAAAGACTGCAAGTGAAATCGCCCATCAAGCTGGCGTAGATGAGTATTTGGCACAACTCTTACCCGAAGATAAAGTTAGAGCTATAAGGGAGCTGAAAACAAGATACGGAAGGGTCGCCATGGTTGGCGACGGGGTGAACGATGCACCAGCAATGGCTATCTCTGATGTAGGAATTGCTATGGGTGCTGCAGGTACTGATGTGGCGATGGAGACTGGTGATATCGTCCTGATGTCAGATGACCTGTCAAAGATACCATATGCCATCAGATTAAGCCAGAGGACAATCAAGAATATCCGCCAGAACATTATTGCTTCTTTGACTATTATTGCCCTCCTGGTACCAGCAGCTCTCTGTGGATGGATAGGTCTCTTACCTGGACTGATTCTTAACGAAGTTAGCGCTCTGGTTGTTATTGCCAACGGTTTGAGATTGCTAAAATCCGTAAATTCATAGTTGGTACACGTGACAAGGGGTTGAAGCTGATAAGCAATAATGGAAGCCAGCCAACATCTGCTGACGAATCTTTGAGGCCGTAAGCATCTATTGTCAGCTCTTCATGAGGAAAATGGAGAGAACGGACTGCTGGAGATATCGGGGAAGAAGCCGAACTTCAACAACAAAGAGATAGAGAGAGCAGTAATAGAGTTTGTAATAGAGAATCCAGCATATGGTCAGCTAAGGGCCAGCAATGAGTTAAAGAAGAAATATCGGTTGGTTACGGTTGAAGCTAAACTTGATGGAACTCGTATTGCCCCTATATGAGCAGCTTCCACGGATTTGCTGATTTGTGATAAATGCTGTCTATCTCTTGTATTATTCCCAGTGATTTTAGTAAATTAGTTTATGATTGAAAAGTATAGCGCCCATGATTCGGTCATCTTGGTTGTTGACATACAGGAGCGGCTTGCCGCAGTTATGTCTGAAAAGGATAGTATTACAGCCAATACCCTGCATGTGATTGAGCTGGCTAAACTGATAAAAATCCCTATATGCCTGACAGAGCAGTATCCAAAGGGGCTGGGGCGGACGATTCCGGAAATCAGTGACGCCATTCCTGATTTTAAACCTTTTGAAAAAATGACCTTCAGTGCCTGTGCCGAAGAGGGATTTCTGGAGAGTTTCAGACAATACGGCAGAAATAAGGTAATCCTCTGTGGAATAGAGACACATATTTGTATCTTGCAGACATGCCTGGGTCTAATCGCTGAAGGTTATGGCGTCCATGTGGTCAGCGATTGTGTGTCATCGAGGACTCAGACAAACAAGGCAATTGGAATTGGGCTAATGCATGAGGCCGGTGCGGTTATCACCTCTACTGAGACCGTCGTCTTTCAGATGCTTGCGCGTGCAGGTACTGACGAATTTAAAATAATGTCAAAAAGGATTAAATAAGTTGGAGGACTAGTGAGCGATAATAACGATGCTATGTCAAAATTGAACGAACTTAAGAAAACGGTTTTTTATGAACTGTTAAACGTCATGGGCCGTGTATTTGTAATAGTACGTTACTCAGACGATGTGCAAATCGGCACGAGGGGATTTTTAAAGGCCGAAAAGGAAAACGGCCTCGTGCTAGTGTTCAACTCAAAGATGAATTTCACATGGGACAAAGACGGCTTAATCGCGGCAAACCTCGTATTTGGTACGAAGACAGAGGACTGTCTCATCCCCGTTGAGCATATCATAGCCGTATATTCGCCGGAGCTGCAGACGCAGTTTGTTACGACATATATGACGGAAGTCCACGCTACAGCGGTGCCTTCGGCAGATACCGCCCCTATGCCGGAAAAACCGGAGAAACCGGAAGGGCCTGAAGAAGTTGACCCCTCAGCGGTTGCTGAGTCGGACAATAAAGTTCTGAAAGTCGATTTCAGCAAGAAGAAGAAAAAGTAAGTGCCGCGCATAGGCTCCTATGATGTAATAGTTATCGGAGGGGGACATGCCGGATGTGAGGCCGCGCTTGCCACAGGACGCATGGGGCTGAGAACGTGTCTCTTTACGATGAACGTTGACACAATAGCTCAGCTTTCGTGTAATCCTGCCATAGGTGGGCTTGCAAAGGGCCATCTGGTCAGGGAAATCGACGCCCTCGGCGGGCAAATGGCAAAGATTACAGACGCCGCAGGTATTCAGTTCCGGGTACTCAACCGCTCTAAAGGTCCTGCCGTCTGGTCTATGCGTTCGCAGGCCGACAGGTCGTTATACAAGTTTCACATGAAAGATGCCCTTGACAGGGTAGCAAATCTTTCTATAAAACAGGCCGCTATAGAGGAATTACTTGTTGAAGATAATAAAATCTCAGGCGTTGTGACCGCCTCAGGCGAGACCTATGAGGCACGGGCGGTAGTTGTCACAACTGGTACGTTTCTAAACGGCTTGATTCATATTGGGCTTACGAATTATCCATCGGGCAGGGCAGGGGAGTTTCCATCGGTGGGGCTTTCGGATTCACTGAGGCGGCTGGGATTTAAAATGGGCAGACTTAAGACGGGAACACCGCCAAGAATCGACGCGAAGACTATTGATTTTTCTAAGACTACCACGCAGTGGGGTGATGACCCGCCGGAGCCGTTTTCTTTTTCTACGCGGGAGATAACAAATCCCCAACTGCCGTGTTTCATAACCTACACGAACGAGACAACTCATACCCTTATCAGGGCGTCTCTGGAGCGTTCACCCCTCTACAGCGGTGTAATAAAAGGGGTAGGGGCGCGCTACTGTCCTTCGATTGAGGATAAGGTAGTCAGATTTGCTGAGAAGCCGCGTCATCAGGTGTTTTTAGAACCTGAGGGTCTTCACATAAAAGAATATTACGCAAACGGCATCCCGACAAGCCTTCCCGTTGACGTACAACTGCATGTGGTACGCAGCATTGAAGGTCTTGCCGATGCTGAGATTGTACGCCCGGGCTATGCTATTGAGTATGACTGTGTCTATCCCACGCAGCTTCGGCATACACTTGAGACCAAGTCAATCGGGGGGCTGTATCTGGCCGGTCAGATAAACGGCACATCGGGCTACGAAGAGGCCGCAGCACAGGGTATTATAGCCGGTATAAACGCAGCCCTAAAAATTAAAGACATGCCCCCGCTGATACTCCAAAGACACGAGGCCTATATCGGAGTACTCATAGACGACCTCGTCACGCTTGGCACTAAAGAGCCGTACAGAATGTTCACATCGCGGGCTGAGTACAGGCTGCTCCTCAGAAACGATAACGCAGAGATGAGGCTAAGGGAAATTGGTCAGCGCACAGGGCTTGTCACTGAAGAGGACTACAGTCGTTTTACCGTTAAGCGTGACCTCATAGCAGAGGAAATCAGCCGTCTTAAGACGCTAAGGGCAAGCCCCGGCGAAATAAACGATGCCCTTATTGCCATTGGTACAACCGCTGTCGGGGAAAAGCCTACGCTTGAGCAGCTCCTGAGACGCCCCGAAGTAACATATGAAATAATAGAGAAAATATATCCATCCCCCGCCGCGCTTTCACTTGATGCCAAACAATATGTTGAGACCGAAATCAAGTACGAGGGCTATGTAAGGCAGCAGCAGAGGCTGGTTGAAAGAATGAAAAAACTTGAGTTCAAGCAAATCCCGCCAGATTTTGATTATCGCACCGTAAGCGGTTTATCGCGTGAGGTCTTAGGCAAGCTCGAAGAAGTGCGCCCTGAGACAGTGGGACAGGCCGGAAGAATCCCCGGCGTTACTCCGGCGGCAGTTGCCCTGTTAATGGTCGTTATCGAAAAGTTAAAAAGAAAACACCCCATTTAATTCAATGGTGAATTCGATACTTAAAAGGGCGCTTCCTGCCCTTTCCATAAATCCTTCAGATGGGATAATCGAGGCATTTAGAATTTATGCCGCTGAACTAAAAAAATGGACAAAGGTACACAACCTCACAAGTGTAACAGACGAAGAGGGGATAGCGGTTAAACACTTCTTGGACTCAGTGATTTTTACGATTCCACTAAGAGGCAGCGACTGTTGGATATTAGACGTGGGCAGTGGGGCTGGATTCCCTGGAATTCCAATGAAAATAGTCAGGCCTGACCTCAGGCTTACCCTGCTTGAGCCGAAGGGGAAAAAGGCCGCATTTCTCAGACACATCGTACACAAATTAAATCTCAACGATGTTGAAATCATTGAAGGCAGGCTTGAGACTTTTCAACCTCCTCGTCGTCTATATGATGCCGCCGTTGTGAGGGCGCTGTTCACAGCCCATGAGTTTATCTCTAAAGTATCACCACTGGTTGAGCCTGGCGGACTGATATGTCTTGGAAAAGGCAGAGATTACAAAAAAGAACTCGCGGACTTATCAGACGTTAATGTATCGCATATTAAGATACCTTTTACTGACATAGAGAGAGTTATCCTGACGATAGTTAATAAGGGCAGCGGCATGCACCTGTAATTTTTGTACAGTTGTGCTTAAATTACAGGGGGCCTCAAATATAAACCCGCCCGCTCCACATTTTGCTGTCAATTTGTCTATAATCTTCTTACACCGTCTTGGCGAATCGCTTGGTCTGGCAACGAAGTACGGTTTTCCTTCTTTGCCAAACCTGTATTCAGTCTTGCAATCTTTAGTGTTCACATCTCCGAAGGGGTTAACATCACCGAATATCTCTTTGGCAACATGATAATCTTTATGAGGTTGAAACCCCAGGTCTTCGGCAAACAGCACTACGTCTTCCACTAGCTTCACGGCGCAAGCGGGGCGTATGTCCACATATTGCTGCCTCTGAGTTCTCATTACGATGTTCCTGTCATAGTCAGCCTTTGATGTAATAATATAAAATGCGTTTGTAACGCCAAGGCAAAACACATCGAGCAGGAATATACTAAAACCAACTCTATTGTCTTCAACTGTCCTGCTTATTATCACATGTCCAATCCCTGCGTCGAAAAGATTCTCTGAGACAAGGCATTCGTGAATAGGTGCAGATGAGATAAGTATGAATTGTTTTGCCGTAGTCATTGCATTAGCCCCAGATTTTTTGTCATGTTTTTTATGATCAGCTATTTCCATGTGTATTACCTCCTCCTTGCACAATTATGGGATGCCCCATCATTCGATGTATCAATAATACATGATATGGTGTTACATATCAGTTACAGATTGGCTTGACTGTAAAATAATTGATGTGAAAAAGAGAATTGATGGGCCTAATTAAGCCAGCAAGTCACCAACATCTCAATGTAACTTGACAAGGATTGACAGGATAGATTAGAGTGAATAATGGGATTATCCAAACAGCTTAATGGACATTCCCATAGTTTAACACTAAAACCATAAAAGGAGAGCAGAATGAAAGATATAGTTAGAAGTTACATTCTTATATTGTTAATGGCAGTAGTCTTTGTACCGGTAGAGCTGTTTGCTGAGACCCAGGAGGACGAGGCGGCGTTTAAGGACAATCAAAGGATATATGTCAGACTGGTTGAGAAGATAAAAGAAAGCGTAGATGAGGTGTCATCCAAGTCAGCCGATGTGTTGAAGGCAAATGGCTGGGAAGTGGTTGGGGCTTTTTATCCTTCCGTGCCTGAGAGATGCAGATATAGAACAAAAGTTCTGGTAATTCATAACGAACACTACTGGCAGAAAATTTATAGGGTATCTCAGTATGCAAAGTTTGTATATCCATTAAAAGTCAATATTTATAGCGACGAAAACGGTACAAATATCTCTATAACCAATCCGGTTGCGCTAAACAGGATGATTTCCCCTGAGCTTGAAGCAGTGTCGTTGGAGACACTTAAGACACTGTCGGGGTTATTTCATGGGGCAGTTAAAGGTAATAACTTAGTAAAAGAAGAAGGCACCCTGCTTGATGGAAACAGGATTCCGGGCTTAGGCGGCGGATTATTAGAAGAAAATATCGTTAAGATTTATACGGGAAAATATAAGACCGAAAAACTTGTGGACACAATTACAAAGTTCATACAATATAGTCTGAAGCGAAGCGCAAAAGGATATTATCCGGTTTACTCACTCGACATGCGGGACAAGGGGCTAGTATTCCTTGGCATCAGCAAAAAGGACTTGGAAAAGACTGCATTTACAATAACCGGCGAAAAGCGTGTGACAGCCAAAAACTCCTGTCCTGGAATAGACCATGCCCATGCCTTTCCGCTTGAGGTGGTGATAGACTCAACTGCCAAGAACGTAAAAGAAGAAATGCTCAGGGTAATGTTTAAAATGAAGACCTACTTTGGCGACACAGGAGAGGCGGCATTTGTCAAACACTACCTCATGCCTGGAAGCATAGAGGACGAGGTAATATATACAACGTATCCGGATTTATATCAGCAGTAGTTCAGCAAGGTTGAATCTCTTGTGGTTTCGTTCCCCGCTGCTTGCACAGCGGGGGAGTTTCATTGAGTATAATCCAATACTGTGCGGTACAGGAATTGCTTAACAATTTACGGTAGAGGTTGAGAGCAGTCCTAAAGCTACAATTATCAGCACATCTTATA